>NZ_JADPKF010000013.1:0-87088 GCF_023073815.1 Bradyrhizobium sp. 157
CACCCTTGCACGATCATTCCACCGACACCTCTCCTGCAATTCCTGGAGACAGCCCTTCATCATGTCCCGCCTCTTGACACGGGACATAAGAGGATGAGGTCTGGCAGGAGTGGACATCGCAGATGCCAACCATTATTGCCTGATTTCCAATCCAGGCTTCTTCGCCACCAGCCGGTGAATCTTCTTTCCCGATGAGGCGCTGACGATCTCTTCGTCGAGCAATACGGTCGCGGCCTTCAGCTCCGCCTGCACGACCGCCGGATCGAACGCGGCGTAAAGCCTTCCCTGCGCGTCGCGCTGATCGGCGCCCTCGGTGACGCGCCAGCTCAGATAGAGAATGCCGCTGGGCTTGACGATATCGAGCAGGCGGCGGACCGACGCCGCAATCTCCTTGCGGTCGAGGTGCATGATCACGGTTTCGCACAGCACGTTATCGAAGGTGCCGATGCCGCGCAGATCGGGCAATTCGGCATGCGCGAACTTACACGACGGATAGCGCCGGCGCGCTTCGTTGAGCAGGCCTTCCGAGGCATCGAAGCCCACCGCCGAAAAGCCGTGGGTGTGAAGCCAGGCGACCTCGCGGCCGCAGCCGCAGCCGATATCGGCCGAATTGCCGCCGCGCACGAAAAATCGTTCGACGACTTCCTGCAGGTCGACGGGCGCCGGCTGACCGAGCCAGTCCTTCGCGAACGCCGCCGCATCCTGGTCATAAGCGGCGAGCGTCTGACGATCCATGGTCTAGCCTTCGATCTTGGAAAAATCCGCCACCGCGCGGGTCGCCGCACGGATTTCGTTCAGGAGTTTTAGTCGATTCTCGCGCACCTTGGGTTCATCGTCATTGACCTTGACCTTGTCGAAGAACGCATCGACGGCCGGGCGCAGCTTCGCCATCGCGCTCATCGCGGCTGCGAAGTCTTCCTTCTGCACTGCGGCCCCGGCCTCGCTCTTGACCTGGTCGATCGCCTTGGCAAGGGCCTTTTCTTCTGCAAGCGCGTAGAGCCCGGCATCCGGCGCACCGTCGAACGTGCGCTTGTCCCTTTTCTCCTCGATCGCAAGGATGTTACTCGCGCGCTTGGTCCCTGCAAGCAGGTTCTTGCCGTCGTCGGTGTCAAGGAACTTGCCGAGTGCCTCGACGCGGCGGACGACCAGCAGCAAATCGTCCTGGCCGCCGAGCGAAAACACGGCATCGACAAGATCGTGTCGGGCGCCCTGATCACGGAGTTGAACCTTCAGACGGTCGGCGAAGAAGGAAATCATATCGCGGATCAGCGCTGGTAATTGGTCGCCGGATGACGTCGTCCCACGTTTTCGCAGGAAGTCCGATCCCCGGGTCGGATCGCGCATCGCCTCAACAATATTTTCAAACCGGGCTTCCGAGCCGCGCATGATGTGCAGCGCGATTGACCACTCCAGAATAGTCGTGAGAGACAGTCGCCTGCCCTGCTCCAGCAAGATCCGTATCACGCCCAAGGCCGCGCGCCGCAACGCGTACGGATCCTTCGATCCTGTCGGCTTCTCGTCGATTGTCCAGAAGCCGACGAGCGTGTCGATCTTGTCGGCCAGCGCGACCGCCACGCTCACCGGATCACTCGGCACGCGATCAGTAGGGCCTTGCGGCTTATAATGGTCCTCGCTCGCGGCGGCGACGGAGGCGTCTTCGCCTTGCGCCTGCGCATAGTACTTCCCCATCAGGCCCTGCAGTTCGGGGAATTCGCCGACGACTTCGGTCAACAGATCGGCCTTTGCCAGATGAGCGGCGCGCTTGGTCTTCGCGACGTCGGCGCCGACCAGCGGCGCGATCTCGGCCGCCAGTCGTTCGATCCGCTTGATCCGCTCCGCCTGCGTGCCAAGCTTCTCGTGAAACACGATCTGGTCGAACTTCTTCAGGCGGTCTTCCAGCTTCGTCTTCAGGTCGGTCTCGTAGAAGAATTTTGCGTCGCTCAACCGCGCGCGGATGACGCGCTCGTTGCCGGCAACGATCACCTTGCCGCCGTCGGTGGCCTCGATATTGGCGGTCAGGATGAACTTGTTGGCCAGCTTCCCGGTCTTGGGATCGCGCACCACAAAGCATTTCTGGTTGTTGCGGATGGTGGCGCGGATCACCTCATCCGGGATCGACAGATACTCCTCGTCGAACGACCCCATCAGCGCGACCGGCCACTCCACGAGGCCCGCCACTTCGTCCGCCAGCGCCTGATCCTCGACCAGGTCAAAGCCCTGTGCGAATGCCAGCTCCTTCGCATCGGCGAGGATGATGTCCTTGCGCGCCTGCGGATCGAGCACGACCTTCGCGGCCTTCAGCTTGGCTTCGTAATCCGCGAAGCGGCGCACTGAGATCGCCGCTGGCGCCATGAAGCGGTGGCCGAACGTGGTCTGCCCGGCCTCGATGCCGTCGACGGAAAACTTCACCACATCGGGCTCTTCGGTTTCAAGCCCAAAGGTCGCGATGATCGAGTGCAGCGGCCGCACCCAGGAAAGCGAACCCGATTTGGTCGAACGTGCACCCCAGCGCATCGACTTCGGCCACGGGAAGGTTCGGATGATGACCGGCAGCATCTCAGCGAGCACGTCGATGGTGGCACGTCCCGGCTTTTCGATCAGCGCGATGTAGAAGTCGCCCTTCTTCGGGTCGGTCTGTATCTTGGCGTCTTCGATCTTAGCCAGACCGGTCGCCTTCAAAAATCCCTGGATCGCGGCATCGGGCCCTCCGACGCGTGGGCCGCGGCGCTCTTCCTTGAGGTCGGATTGCCGCACCGGAATGCCGTGCACGGTCAGCGCCAGCCGCCGCGGCGTCGCGAACGCTTTCGCGCCTTCATAGACCAGGCCCTCGGCGACCAGTCTGTCGGTGACCATGCGGCGCAGGTCGTCCGCCGCCTTCGCCTGCATGCGCGCGGGGATTTCTTCGGAAAACAGTTCCAGCAGAAGATCAGGCATCAGACCGCCCTGCCCGCTTCGGTGTGAACCCAGGCGTCGCCGCAGGCCTTTGCCAGTTCGCGCACGCGCATGATGTAGCTCTGCCGCTCCGTCACCGAGATCACGCCGCGAGCATCGAGCAGGTTGAAGACATGGCTCGCCTTGATGCACTGGTCATAGGCCGGCAGCGCCATCAGATGCTCTTTCTGATTGCCGCCCTCTTTCCACCCGGCCGCGAGATATTTTTTGCAGGCGTCTTCGGCCATCTTGAACTGCTCGAACAGCATCGCCGTGTCCGCGTGCTCGAAATTGTGCCGGGAATATTCCTGCTCGGCCTGCAGGAAGACGTCGCCATAGGTGACCTTGTCGGCACCGTCGCGGCCGTTGAAATTGAGATCGTAGACGCGGTCGACGCCCTGCACATACATCGCAAGTCGCTCGAGCCCGTAGGTGAGCTCACCGGAAACGGGTGAGCATTCGACGCCCGCGACCTGCTGGAAGTAGGTGAACTGGCTGACTTCCATGCCGTCGCACCAGCATTCCCAGCCCAGCCCCCAGGCGCCCAGCGTTGGGCTTTCCCAATCGTCCTCGACGAAGCGGATGTCATGGACGCTGGAGTCGATACCGATCGCGGCTAACGACTTCAGGTACAGATCCTGCAAATTCGGCGGCGACGGCTTCATGATCACCTGAAACTGGTAATAGTGCTGCATCCGGTTGGGGTTTTCGCCGTAGCGGCCATCCTTCGGCCGGCGCGAGGGCTGCACATAGGCCGCGTTCCAGCGCTTCGGACCCAGCGCGCGCAGCGTCGTCGCCGGATGGAAAGTGCCCGCGCCCATTTCCATGTCGTAGGGCTGCAGGATCACGCAGCCCTGCTCCGCCCAGAACCGCTGGAGAGCAAGGATGAAGCCCTGGAACGAACGTTCCGGGCGCATATGGGCAGGCAAAGCGTCCATCGGCAGAATCGGTCTCGCGAAGGGGGGTTTAAGAGCGCGGGACCGTATCGGCGCGGAGGCGGGGAATCAAGGCGATGGGGCCTTGTATTCCTCATGATGAGGAGCGCGGCAGCGCCGCGCGTCTCCAACCATGAGGCCCCGATTGTGCGGCCATCCTTCGAGACGCGGGCTTACGCCCGCTCCTCAGGATGAGAGCCGGCGGCTAGCCCGGCCGATAGGCGCCGGTGACGGGGTCGCGGCGGAGGGTTGGGATGTCGGCCGTCTGGGAGGCCTCGGCGACGCGCGCCAGCCGTGCCTCCTCCAGTTCCCTGTTGATCCGGACGGCAGTCTTGTAGGCCCAGCGGACCACGGCGAGCCCTCCCAGGGCACCCGCGAATGCGATCAGCGGCGGCATCGGTCGATCCTTGTCGTTCACGTGTCAGCCCCCAATGGGTTGCATTCTCGCCGAAGCCGGCCTGCGCCGCAATTCCGCTTTTGGGACTAAATGGCGCGGGTGCACCCGGCCTAGAACCCGAATTTGGCCCAAATTGCCCGGGTCTCCAGCGCCGAAATCAGGTCATCCGGCAATGCCCCGATACCGTCAGCCAGCGAACCCGCGCCGGGCGATCTCCGGCCCAAGAGACCGGCCAACATCCCGCTTGCCGGCGCGATGACGGGCGTCAGCACTTTGTCACCATAGCGCTCGCGCAGCGTCGAGCGGAGATCACCGATCTTGTCCGCCAGGCCGAGCGACACCGACCTTTCGCCTGCCCAGTACTCGCCGGTGAACAGGACATCGTCGGCCTCCTTGAGGCGCGCACCGCGGCTGCCTTTGACCAGCGCGATGAAGATGGCGTGGATCTCGCGCTGAAGCGCCTTCAGGCGAGCGACGTCATCTGGGTCTTCGGGCAGGAAGGGATCCAGCATCGCCTTGTGTTCGCCTGCCGTGTAAAGCCGCCGCTCGACGCCGATCCTCTTGATCAAGTCCTGAAAGCCGAAACTGCCGCCGACCACGCCGATCGAGCCGAGGATCGAGGACGGATCGCAAAAGATCTCGTCGCCCGCGCAGGCTATCATGTAGCCGCCGGATGCCGCGACGTCCTCAACGAACACCAGTACCGGCAGTTTCTTTTCCGCAGCAAGCTGCCTGATCCGCAAATAGATCTGCCGGGATTGCACGGGCGAGCCACCGGGCGAATTGATCACCAGCGCCACCGCTTTGGCGTGTCGGATGGCGAACGCGCGTTCGAGCGTTTTGGCGATGCCGGCCAGCGTCAGGCCCGGCCGCAATGGCGTCACCGCACCGATGACGCCCGACAGGCGCACCACCGGAACGACCGCAGCGTCGCGCCGGAATTTTGCCGGAATGAATCGTTTCATCCTGTCAATGAGGCCCGGCAATCCCGTGCGATCACTAAATTGTTCACTCATGCCGTTACCTCTAATTAACCATTTTTTATCACGCCAATGTCATTGGAAAGGCCGGAACGCCTTTTGGCAGCAACGCCTTTTGCATTGCAGACGAGAGACTGCAATGGCGCAGCGGAGACTGACATGAAAATCTACCTGCTGATAATGCTCATCGGCAGCCTTCTGACCGCGATCCACTTTACGTCGGCGCCCAAACAACAGTCAGAGACGCTTCCGCAATAGCGAGTAGTTGGGAGTTGCGGGCCGACTTTACAGGTTCGCGAGCGGTAAGGTTCCCTTCCCGGCCAAAATCTCCTGCACCCTTCTATGGGGCTGACCTTGCTCGTCATTGAGGATCAGGGCGGGATGGATTTGCGTCGGCGCCCGCCCGCCCTTGGTGGCGCGAACCAGGATGCGATTGGCAGGCCCACGTGCGTCACCGTGAACCGGCAGCACCTGCAGGCTCCCAAAGCCGTGATCGAGCGCCGAGAGCACCTCGGCGATTCCATCGGCACGCCAGATCAGCGTCAGCGCTCCCTTCGATTTGAGAATGCGCCGCCCCGCGTGAATCCATTTCGAGAGCGTCGTCGCGGTCGCCATATGCGCGGTCCCGCGTGCCGCGTCCGGCGAGACGCGATGCCGCGCCGGGTCGTTGAAGGGCGGATTCATCAGCACCGCATCGACGCTGTCAGGAAGCAGTCCGGCAGCGGCAAAGGCTGTGGCATCGGCCTCGACGTCAAGCACGATCACGTCGGCTTGAATCGCATTCGCCTCCGCATTGGCGCGCGCAAGGCCCGCCAGCACAGTATCGATCTCCACCAGAACCAGATCGACGCCGGCCACGCGCCTGGCAACCGAAAGCCCCGCGACGCCGACGCCGGCGCCGAGATCGACCAAGCGGTCGCCCGGACGGGCCGCGGTCGCTGCCGCCAGTAACACCGCATCGTGACCGGCGCGATGTCCCGATTTCAGTTGCTTCAAACGCAACTGCCCGCCGAGAAACGCATCCTCGGTGAGTTCGAGAACGTGGTCAGTCATCGGGGCGCAATTCGTGAGCCAGACCCGCCTCGGCCAGCAACTGGCGGGCTGCGCGATTGTCGTCCTCATGAACCAGGATGCGGCGTGGCAGGATGCCGAGCGATCCCTCAATGACGCTCATATTCTGGTCCAACACCAGATGATGGATATTGGCGCCGTCGAGCAGCGCGCCGACTGCCGATACCAGCACGATATCGTTGGTCCTGACCAATTCCCGCAAGTGGTGTTCTCCTTTTCGCCCCGATGCGACGACGGCACGGGGTCTGTCAACCGCTACGTGCCCTTGCCGCGATTGCCGGCACTTTCTATTGTAGAATAAGGATAGTGCGAATTGGCCAAAATTGGAGACCCGTGTGGCGGTTATTGTACCCTTCGAAAGCCCGTCGAACGCTTCGATAGATGCGCTGGTCGGGCTGGTCGCCGCCGACATGGAGCGGGTCAACGCCACGATCCTGTCGCGGACGGGGTCGGAAGTCACCATGATTCCGGAAGTCGCCAATCACCTGATCTCATCCGGCGGCAAACGTCTGCGCCCGATGCTGACGCTGGCGATGGCGGGCCTCGCCGGCTATTCCGGCGATGGTCACATCAAGCTCGCGGCGTCCGTCGAATTCATGCACACCGCGACGCTGCTGCATGACGACGTGGTCGACGAGAGCGAGCTGCGCCGCGGCAAGCTGTCAGCGCGGATGCTGTGGGGCAATGAGGCCAGCGTGCTGGTCGGCGACTTTCTGCTCGGCCAGGCCTTTCGCATGATGGTCGAGGTCGGCTCGCTGCGTGCGCTCGACATTCTCTCCTCGGCCGCGGCCACCATCGCCGAAGGCGAAGTGATGCAGCTTGCGGCGGCCAAGAACACCGCGACGACCGAGGACGAATACCTCGCCGTGATCAGGGGCAAGACCGCCGAATTGTTCGCCGCCGCCTGCGAAGTCGGGCCCGTGATCGCCAACCGGCCGAAGGCCGAGCAGACCGCGTGCCGCTCGGTTGGCATGAATCTCGGCATCGCATTCCAGCTCGTCGACGACGTGCTGGATTATGGCGGCAAGGCCGCGAAACTCGGCAAGAACATCGGCGACGATTTCCGCGAAGGCAAGATCACGCTGCCGGTGGTGCTGGCATTCCGCCGCGGCAATGACAGCGAGCGGAAGTTCTGGATCAAGGCGTTGGAGCGCGGCGAGATCGGCGACAGCGACCTCGATCACGCCATCGGCCTGATGACGAAGCACCGCGCGCTGGAGGACACGATCAGCCGGGCCCAGCACTACGGCGCTATGGCCGTCGACGCGCTGGCGCTATTCCCGGCCTCGCCGATGAAGAGCGCGCTCGAACAGGTCGTGGCGTTCTGTCTGGCGAGATCGCATTGATTTACCGCTCTCGTCACACCCCGCGAAAGCGGGGTATCCAGTACGCCGCGGCTTCTCAGTGAAACACTGATGCTTCTGGAATACTGGATCACCGCCTTCGCGGGTGATGACAACATCCCATCGGCGCCGGCTGATGGGTTTCGCTGCGCTCTACCCATCCTACAAGAGAGGTCGCATTGATCAGCACTAACTTCACATTGTTTCTGCTGGCCGCGTTCATTGTCGCCGCCGTCCCCGGCCCCGGCATCTTCTACGTCGCGGCACGAACACTGTCCGGCGGCAAGAGCGCCGGTTTCGCCTCGACATTTGGAACGTCGCTTGGCTGGCTCGTGCATGTGATTGCAGGCGCGCTTGGCGTCTCGGCGCTCATCCTCGCCAGCGCCGAGCTGTTCACCGCGCTTAAATTCGCCGGCGCAATCTATCTCGTGTGGCTCGGCTTCAAGACGTTTTGCGAGGCGCGCGACCTGCTGCCGCAACGGGTCATCGCCCTCGGTACACAACGGGCGTTCCGGGAAGGCGTGCTGGTCGAGGCGCTCAATCCAAAAACTGCGGCCTTTTTCCTGGCCTTCATTCCGCAATTCCTCGAGCCGGCCGGCAGCTATCCGGCGCTCCAGTTCATGGCGCTGGGCCTGATCTCGGTCGCGCTGAACACGCTTGTCGATATCATCGTGGTGATGATGGCCGCGACGGCGCGCGCCGGTCTCACGCAAAGGCCGAACCTGCTTCAGCGATTGCGGCAGGGCTCGGGACTATTCATCGCCGGCCTTGGTATTTCGCTGGCGCTGGCGCGGCGACCCGCGAGCTAACCTAGCGTTCCCGCATGCACCCACCATCCCGGGTGATCGCGCCGGATCTGCTCCGCCGCGCGTCCGGCTTCGACGGTGTTTTCGTAGATCGCAAAGCAGGTGGCACCCGATCCGGACATCCGTGCCAGCCAGGCGCCGTTGGTCGCGTTGAGCGCTGCGATAACGTCGCCGATCACGGGCTGGACTCGCATGGCGGGCGCTTCCAGATCGTTGGAGCTGGCGGCGAGCGCTTCGACCCAATCTTCCAGCGATGCCTTCTCGTCGGGCCAGCGGTCCCGCAGCAGGACGTCGGTGACGCCGACCAGCAGTTCGCCGTGGCGCAGGCCGAGCGCGTTGAAAACGTCGCGGGTCGCGACGGCAACGCCGGGGTTGACCATCACGCACGGCATTTTCGGCAGACTGAGCGGCTGCAGCGTTTCGCCGACGCCGGTCATGACGCAGCCGCGCGAGTTGACGCAGACCGGCACGTCGGCACCGGTCAGTTGCGCGACCTCGACGATGCGGGGATCGTCGAGCGCGAGCCCGTTCAACTGCGCAAGCAATCGCAGCGCCGCCGCGGCATCGGCCGAACCGCCGCCGATTCCGGCCGCCACCGGCAAGACCTTATCGAGCGTAAAGCTGCCGACCTTCATGTCCGGTACGCGCTCGGCCAAGAGGCGCGCGGCCTTGAGCACCAGATTGTCCGCGGTCTCGCCGCAGGCCTGCGCCAGCGGCCCCGACATCTTCAAATCCAGATCCGCACCCGGCGTCAGCGTCAGCCGGTCGGCGCAATCGGCGAACGCCACCACGCTTTCGAGATCATGATAGCCGTCGGCACGGCGGCCGTTCACCCGCAAGGTCAGGTTGACCTTGGCGCACGCCTTGTCATTCAACAGCGGCATTGCCGAACAGCCCCCAAAGTCCGTGCCTCAGCCACCCCTGCCGTCTTCTTTCTTCTTGTCGGCGGAAGCCGCAGAGGAAGTGTCTTCAGGCAGGCCGTTGGCAATCTTGGCTTCGATCTTCGGCAATTCCTCCGCCTCGGGCTTGAGGTCGCGGGCATGGGCCCACTGGAATTTGGCTTCCAGCGTCCGCCCGACGCGCCAATAGGCATCGCCGAGATGGTCATTGATGGTAGGATCCTCCGGCTTGAGGTCGATCGCACGCTCGAGATGCTTTACCGCGTCTTCAAAATTGCCGATCCGGTAAAACGCCCAACCCAGCGAATCCACGATGTAGCCGTCATCGGGGCGCTGGTCGACGGCGCGCCGGATCATCTTCATGCCTTCATCGAGGTTGATTCCCTGGTCGATCCAGGAATAGCCGAGATAGTTGAGGACATGCGGCTGCTCGGGCTGTAGTTCGAGCGCCTTGCGCATATCCACCTCGGCCTTGCTCCACTGCTTGGAGCGTTCCAGGCAGATGCCGCGATAGTAGTAGGTGACCCAGGTGTTCTTGTCCGTCACCCCGGGCATCGCGTCGATTGCGAGCGTATAGGTATTGGCGCAATCGCTGAACTTCTTGCGGCCGCGCTCGATGTTGCCGAGCGCCATGACAGCTTCGATGTCCTTCGGCGCCTCCGCGATGACGGCCTTGAGGATCTTGATCGCCTCTTCGCTGCGGTCGGCGGCGTCGAGATTGGTGGCGAGCTGGATCTGTGCGTTGCGCTTGAGCGGCGAACTGGCCGGCATGCGCTCGTAGACCTTGATCGCCATCTTCGGCTTCTTCACGGACTCGTAGAGATCGGCGAGCGACAACAGCGCGAGCGGATGATTGGGCTGCAGGTAGAGCGCGAGCTGCAGATAGACCAGCGCCAGATCCTCGCCGCCGCGGCGGGTCAGCGTGGCGCCGATGCCGTACAGCGCCTCGGCCGCGCCGGCCTGCGCCGAATCGACCAGCGCCGACATCTTTTTGCCGGCCCGGGTCTCGCGCAGGCCTTCCTGCACCAGCGGATGCCGCGGCAACTTCTTGTCGAACGCTTCGTAAATGCCGGCCGCCGCCGCGCCATCCTTGTTGCGCGACAGCCAGCGCGCATAGGCATCCGATACGCGCAGCATCGAATCGTCGAGTTTGTAGGCGCGCTCGAACCGCGCACCGGCGTCCTTGTCCTTGCCCGAGATCTCCAGGATCATACCGGTATGGAGATCCTTGAAGATCGGATACCATTCCGGTCCGGTCAGCTTGTCGATATTGGCAACCGCCGCCTTGGCATCGCCTGCACCGTAGCTCGCCCATCCCGACAGCAGCGTCGCGACGAGGTCGGTGATCGGTCCGCGGATCGACTGGTTGATGTTGAGCTGCGCGGCCGCATATTTCTTCTGCTTGAGGTCGCGAACGCCGACCACCAGCCGCGCGACGCGGTTCGCCTTATCCATCGTCAGGATGCGATCGGCGAGCTTGACGGCCTCATCGATGTCGCCATCGGCAAGCGAAGAGATGAAAGCGCGGTCCAGCAGTTCGTTGTTCTTCGGATCGGTGCGCAGCGCGGAGCGATAGAATGCCGCAGCCGAGGCCGCATCGCGCTCGACGCTGGCGTGGCGTGCGGCGAGATAGCTGCCTGCCGTCGTCAGCGACTTCAGATCGGATTTGGTGGGGAATTGCGCGGCGTTGTCGGCCGTATGTTCGGGCGTCTGGGCCCAGGCCACGCCAGGTGCGGCCAGGCTGGCAACAGTAATTGCGGCGATGGTCCAACGATTCATACGAGTGGAAAGCATCACGTTCGCCTAGCTCCAGGATGTATGGCGGGATCGTTACGATCGGTCTCGAATGCAAACCCAAGCGGCGGCATCTCGGGCAGCGACAATGCCGCTTTTGGCCCTCAACCGCAAGGATACGGGTTGGCGAATCGATCGGCAGATTAGGCCCTTAGGGCTCCGATTTAGCCAGCCCAACCCGGAAACGCTTTTACTGTGGCAGTATCGTGGCCGGAGGCGGTATCACCCTCCTCCAGCTCACGCAATCGTGGTCTATACGGCCTCTCTACATGCCCTGGTAATTCGGCCCGCCGCCGCCTTCCGGCGGAACCCAGGTGATATTGCCGTTGGGGTCCTTCACATCGCAGGTTTTGCAGTGGACGCAGTTCTGGGCGTTGATCTGGAAGCGCGGACCTGAGGCCTCCTCGACCCATTCATAGACGCCGGCCGGGCAATAGCGGTTCGACGGACCGGCATAGACATCGTGCTCGGACGTCTTCTGCAGGTTCATGTCGGCGACCTTGAGATGAACCGGCTGATCCTCCTCATGGTTTGTGTTGGAGAGGAACACCGAGGACAGCTTGTCGAAGGTAAGTTTGCCGTCCGGCTTGGGATAGGCGATCGGCGCATGCGCCTTGGCCGGATCCAGCGTCTTGCGGTCGGGCTTGGCGTGCGACTGGGTTCCGAACAGCGAGAAGCCCAGCGTGTTGCACCACATATCGAAGCCGCCGAGCGCCACGCCGATGATAGTGCCGAATTTCGACCATAGTGGCTTGACGTTGCGGACCTTGTGCAGATCCTTGCCGACCGCGGAATCCCGCCAGGCGTTTTCGTATTCCACCAGTTCGTCATTGGCGCGGCCGGCGCCAAGCGCCGCCGCAACGTATTCCGCAGCGAGCATGCCGCTGCCCATCGCGTTGTGCACGCCCTTGATGCGCGGCACATTCACAAAACCCGCCGCGCAGCCGATCAGCGCGCCGCCCGGGAAGGTCAGCCGCGGCACCGACTGATAGCCGCCCTCGGTGATGGCGCGCGCACCATAGGAAATGCGCTTGCCGCCTTCGAACACGGTTCGAATGGCGGGATGGGCCTTGAAGCGCTGGAATTCGTCGAACGGCGAGAGATACGGATCGTTGTAGTTGAGATGCACGACGAACCCGACCGCCACCTTGTTGTCGTCGTAATGATAGAGAAACGAGCCGCCGCCGGTTTTATTGTTGAGCGGCCAGCCGAACGAATGCTGGATCAGGCCCTTCTGGTGCTTGGCGGGATCAATCTCCCAGACTTCCTTCAGCCCGATGCCGAATTTCGACGGCTCGCATTTGGCATCGAGCGAGTATTTCGCGATGAGTTCCTTGCTCAGACTGCCGCGCGCACCTTCGGCGAACAGCGTGTATTTCCCGAGCAGCTCCATGCCGCGGGTATAGGAGTCCTTGTGGCTGCCGTCCCTGGCGATGCCCATGTCGCCGGTCGCGATGCCACGCACTGCGCCAGTGTCGTCGTACAGCACCTCGACCGCAGCAAACCCCGGATAGATTTCGACGCCGAGCGCCTCGGCCTTCGGCGCCAGCCAGCGGCAGACGTTACCGAGCGAGCCGATATAGCAGTGATGATTGTTCATCAGCGGCGGCATGGCGAAGTTCGGCAGCCGGATCGCGGTGGTCGCGGTGGTCCAGTAGAAGCGGTCGTCCTTGACCTCTGTCTTCAGCGGGCAATCGGCGTCCTCACGCCAATCCGGAATCAGCTTGTCGAGCGACACCGGGTCGATCACCGCGCCCGACAGGATGTGCGCGCCGACCTCGGACCCCTTCTCCACCACGACGATGCTGAGATCGGCATTGAGCTGCTTCAGCCGGATCGCTGCAGCCAGCCCTGACGGCCCGGCGCCAACGATCACGACGTCGAATTCCATCGATTCGCGAGGAGGAAGTTCTTCTGCACTCATGATCTGATCTCAGCCCAATTGAGAACGGCTCTAAAGGCTCGTTGTTTCCGATTTTTGCGGGGAGGACAACCATGGAAATGCAATGCGAGGCGTTTCACGCCGGCTCGATCCATATTAGATTGGCATCATGGATTTGATCCCCGAACCCGCGCCTAATATCAGGCAATTGCTGGCTTTTTATCTGGAGGCCGGGGTCGATTGCGCGTTGATGGAGGAACCAGTCGATCGGCTGATCGAGCCCGATGCTCCTGCCGCCCCCGTCGCTGTCCGCGAGACCGCGCCACCCCGCCCCGTCAGGGAAATGCCCGCCATCATGCAGGCAGTTCCGCGCAGCGAAATTGCGCCCGCGCCGGAGGCGGCCATCGCTCTCGCGCGCGAGGCGGCGCGAACGGCGCCGACGCTGGAAGCGCTGCGTACGCTCCTGGAAACTTTCGAGGGCTGCGCGCTCCGAAACACCGCGACGCGGCTGGTGTTTGCCGACGGCAATCCCAAGGCGCGCATCATGTTCGTCGGCGAAGCACCCGGACGCGAGGAAGACATCGAGGGCCTGCCCTTCGTCGGACGTTCCGGCAAGTTGCTGGACCGGATGATCGCGGCAATCGGACTAGATCGTAGCAAGGCCTATATCGCCAACGTGATTCCCTGGCGGCCGCCCGGCAACCGGACGCCAACGCCGCAGGAGACGCAAATCTGCCTGCCGTTCATCCAGCGGCAGATCGAACTCGTGAACCCCGACATACTGGTGACGCTCGGCAACCCGTCGACGCAAACGCTGCTGTCGACCCGCGATGGCATCATGAAGACCCGCGGAAGATGGTTCGACTACGATACCGGCACCCGCACGATCCGCGCCATGGCGACGTTCCACCCGGCCTATTTGTTGCGCTCGCCGTCCTACAAGCGGATGTCCTGGCAGGACCTGCGCGCGATTGCGAAGGCGCTGGAGCAACTAAGTTAGCTCGTGTCCCGGACGCGGTGCAGCGCCTCTCGGCGCCGCACCGCAGAGCCGGGACCTATAGCAGCGCAAGACAATGGCCCCGGATCAGCAGCGCATCACTTTCGTGCTGCGCAGCATCCGGGGCACGGAATTCGCAGCTACTGCGCCTTCGGCCGCACAATCGCCCAGCCGACCCGCAGCAATGGCAACCGGCCGTTCACCATCCATTCGAACGCGCGCGGCACTTCCGGCACCAGGCCCGGAAAGCGTTGCGCGATATCGGGCGGCGGCATGCCCGAGGTGTCGGAGGCGCGCCAGACCACGACGCCGCCGGTCTCGTTGAATTTCGCGACCGACAGCCAAGGCGTTCGTTCCGGCGTGGCATCGAGCAACAGATGCGGGCGCCCGCTGCTCATGGCGATGAGGCTTGCCAGTTGCGGATCGCCGGCGACCGCGCGCAGGCGCTGGTTGGTCCGGCGCTCAAAGCTGTCGCCAAAGAAATGCGCAATGGCTGTTGCCGGCAGCGAAGTCGGCACTTCGTTCGCGGTCCACGGCAAAAACAGCGTCGCCGCAATCGTCGCCAAGGCAGGCGCGACAACCGCGCCCGCCCACACGGTCCGCAGCAGGCGCTGGCGCCGCAGATGGATCAGATCGCCGCTCGCGACGATTACGGCAAGCCCCGACAACAGCAAGGCGACGCCCGCCCCGCCAACGACATGATCGAGGTTGAAGATGCCCGCGATCAGACTTCCGAGCAGCGCCGGCGCAAGCGCAAAGAAATAGACGAACTGGCGCGCCAGCGGATCGACCGGCGGCCGGTAGATGATCGGCGCCTCCCCGGCATTGCGGGCGAACCAGCCGGAGTTGAGGATCGCCAGCAGCACGATGGCGGACATTGCGAGCACGAGGCCAACGAGCAGCCAGCCCCACTGCAGGACGCGCGCGCCGAGATCGGAAATCGCCGGCCAGGGCGGCATCGCGAGCACGTCGGCGCGGAGCAACCAGATCAGATAGGGCAACACCAGGACGGCGATCACGAGCAGCGCATAGAGCGGATCGAGCGACATCAGCACGCGCCGCCCCCGCGCGGTGGCAACGGCAAATCCGGCGAGCAGCAGCAGCAATCCGAGGGCGGACGGCGTCGTCAGCAGCAAAAGCCCGGCCTCGATCGACCAGGCGAACCAGGCGTTGTGCCGGTTCTGGCCGATCAACTGCCAGGAATGCAGCAAAAGCAGCGCCCATAGCGGGTGCGCCAGCACCAGTGGGCCGAACTCGACGCCGGGCGAGCTGAAGGCCACTACCGTCATCGACAGCAAGACCGCGAGCACCGCCTGCTGCCCGCCGACAATCGCGCGGGCCAGTTGATAGTAGCTCCAGAAGGTGACGACGGCGCAGACCTGCGCCAACAAATAGACGCCGAACATATGGTTGCCGGCCGCGCGAAACGCGATGTCGGCGAGCCAGAACGCCAGCGGCGGACCGAACCAGGTTCCGACCTGGTATTCCCGGCCAAAGGCCAGCACGGTCGCAAGGTCACCGGGCGGGCTGCGGTACAGCAGCATCGGCAGGATCAGCCAAAGTCCGGCCTGGACCAACACCACGAGCCAGACCACCAGCCGCGGCCGGGCGCGGATCAGTTCGACAACGAGCGAGGTGAAGCGCATGAAACGTCCGAAAGCCGGGCCGGGCAGCCCTGTCCTGGGGGACGTTTGATAGAGTGCACGAGGCGCCGAGGCAACCGGCGTCAGATCGTGGCGGAGATATCGGAAGTGACCTCCCCGTCCACGCTGAAGAGATCAGGTTCGACTGTCTCTTCGACCGTCTCGGGATAATGTTTCAACCGCGCGGCAATGACGGGTGCGAAGAAGCGGCGATGGTGGATGCTTGGGCCTAACCGGTCCAGCGCCTCGCGATGTTCCGGCACGGCGTAGCCCTTGTGGCTTTCGAAGCCGTAGCCCGGGCAATCCAGCGCCAAGGCGCTCATCAAGCGGTCGCGCGTCACCTTGGCGATGATCGAGGCGGCTGCGATCGACATGACAATGCCGTCGCCGCCGATCACCGCCTCGCAGTCGCACGGCGCATCGATCTTGTCGCGGCCGTCGACGAACACGTGCTTCGGCATTTCGGGCAGCGCGTGCACGGAACGCGCCAGCGCCCAGAGCGAAGCGCGCAAGATATTGTCGCGGTCGATCCGCGCCGGTGAGGCAAAGGCGACCGCAAACGACGAGGTCGCGCAGATCTCCTCGAACAATTCCTCGCGGCGTTCGGGCGTCAGCCGCTTGGAATCGTCGATGCCTTTGGGGATTCGCTTGGGATCGAGGACGACCGCGGCCGCTACCACCGGACCCGCCAGCGGACCGCGCCCGGCCTCGTCGCAGCCGGCGACGGGCCAGACGCCGCGCTTGATCAGCGCCCGCTCGCGGCGAAAGCTCGGCGGGGCGACTGCGATCACGCCCTTCGGCAGCTCGGCCTGTTCCTTGCCGGCTTTCTTGTCCGATTTCCCGTCAGGTTTTTTGGTGGATTTGTCCCGAATCATGGCCGGGATTCGTGCGCCAGCGCGCGGCGGCGCGCAACCGGGAACCCGGCACAATTCCCGTTATTCAACCCTATACTTGTGCCTAATCCGGCAGGTGAACCCGCCGGTCGTCGCCGACCTCGATGCCGGGAGCGACCACGACTTCCCAAATATGGTTGTCGGGATCGCCGAAATAGCCGCAGTAACCGCCGTAGTCGGTCTTGTGCGCGGGCTTCAACAGTGACCCGCCGCAGGAGATTGCGAAATCGAGTGCCGTGTCGACCTCCTCGACCGAGCTGCAATTCCAGGCGAGCGTGGTGCCGCGAAAGGTTTTCGGCCGCGGCTGATCGGGCAGCGTGGCGTCGCGGGCGAGCTGGTCCCACGGGTAGAGCGCGATCACGGTGCCGCCGGTATCGAAAAAGGCGACGGCCTCGCCAGTTGCGTGCATCTTTCGGACAAAGCCGAGCGCATTATAAAAGGCGATGCTGGCGCGCATATCGCTAACCCCAAGCGTGATGACCGTGAAGCGGGGGACTGGCTTACCAGTACTCATGCGATTCTCCGTCCGTCATTGCGAGAGCGCAAGCGATGACGCAATCCACGCCTCTCTGCGGAGCATGGAGTGACGCTTCGATCGCAATGATGACAACCACCTAGAATAGACTAAGTTGCTGTCCGTTCCGCTTCGGCTTGACGAAATGATCTGTCGTCAGTTTCGAACGCCGCTTGTTGAGGCCGAGCTTTTCGCAGGCGATCTCGAACCGCCGTCCGATCATCCAGGCCATCGGGCCGGTACCCTTCATCCGCGTACCCCATTGCGAGTCGTAGTCGCGCCCGCCGCGCATGTCGCGGATCAAGGTGAAGACGTGACGATAACGGTCGGGATAGTTTGCCATCAGCCACTCGCGAAAGAGGTCGCGCACTTCGAGCGGCAGCCGCAGCAGCACGTAACTTGCTTCCTTGACGCCGGCGTGAGCCGCGGCATCGAGAATGCGTTCGATCTCGGAATCGTTCAGCGCGGGAATAACGGGTGCGACCATCACGGTGGCGGGGATGCCAGCCTGCGACAATTGCCGCAGCGCCTCCAGCCGCTTCGGCGGCGTCGAGGCGCGCGGCTCCATCGTGCGGGCGAGCTTGGGGTCGAGCGTGGTCACGGAAATCGCGACCTTTGCCAAATTGCGCTTCGCCATTCGCTGTAGAATATCGATGTCGCGTGTCACCAGCGCCGATTTGGTGACGATGCCGACGGGATGACCGGCTCGATCGAGCACTTCGAGAATGCCGCGCATAATTTTGTGTTCGCGCTCGATCGGCTGATAGGGATCAGTGTTGGTGCCGATGGCAATCATGCGCGGCTCGTAACCGGGCGCCGCCAACTCCTTCTCGAGCAATTCTGGCGCGTCCGGCTTGGCGAGCAATTTGGATTCGAAATCGAGTCCGGGCGACAGCCCGAGAAAGGCGTGGGTCGGCCGCGCGAAGCAGTAGACGCAGCCATGCTCGCAGCCGCGATAGGGGTTGATCGAGCGGTCGAAGCCGATGTCGGGCGAGTCGTTGCGGGTGATGACCTTGCGCGAGGTATCCAGCGACACCGTGGTCTTGAACGGCGGCAGGTCGTCCAGGCTCTGCCAGCCATCGTCAAAGGCGACCCGCGCCTCGGCTTCGAACCGGCCGCTGTCGTTCGACTGCGCGCCGCGGCCGCGCCGCCGCTGGCGTTCGATAGCGACCGCGAGCTCGGGAAAAGGTGTCGCACCCGCCGGCTCGGAGGGCGCCGTGACCGGCGGGTGCTTGAGGGCATGAGAGGATGCTCGGCTCATGAAGCGAACATAGCACGTATCGAGAACAAATCAAGAACATACATTTTGCATGTGCCGGGGGTAACGGCAGCAGATCGCCCTCGTAATTCGAAGAGTACAAACCCAGGGAGGGTGCAGATGCGTCTGCTCACTTTGGCTGCCGCGACCATGTCGCTTGCAGCATCATTCACCTTCGCGGGCACGCTGCCAAGCCATGCTGATGCCAATTGGCCAGTTTGCTCCCGGACTTACGGGACGAATGACGGGCTGCGTTGCGATTTCCAGAATTTCCAACAGTGCCGCGCCCATGTCAGCGGCATGACGGGAACCTGCCTCGAGAATCCTCGAGCGAGCCAAAGTTCTGGAGCATCGCGTTCAAGGCGAAAACCGCTATCCAATTAAAGTCACGGGGCGGAGGCGCCGTTTCGCCCCTGCAGCCCCGCTAACTGGCGCATTAGTCGCGGCCGGCATCGTGCCGGGCAGCGCCGGCGCCAGCGCGGCCGTCTGCGCCCAAACCTATGGCAAAAGCGACGGACTTGCCTGCAATTGTGCCACTTACGAGCAGGGCCGCCGGGCCGTCAGCGGCTTCGCCAGCAGTTGCATCGACAACCCCGACCTTCGGGTGGTCTGAAGCACTGAGGCCGCGCAGAAAAGCGGGGAGGATCCTGGCAGGGGGCCGTCTGCGATGGGCTTACCGCAAAAAACTGCAGCGGGATGGCTGATTTGAATGTGACAAGGTGGTAACAAGCGGCGTTTTCACCGTTTGAGCCAGCGAAGTCTCATCCATGTTAAGCGTTATCATCCCGACCGAAGGGATCGAACAGACGGCCGTCGCCACCCTTGCCGCGCTAGTGCCGGGCGCCGCGGCCGGCATCATCCGCGAAGTGCTGCTGGTCGATCGTGCCGCCTCGTCCGTGATCGAACGCGTCGCCGATGTCGCCGGTTGCCGCTTCCTGGCGGCCGAGGGATCGCGCGCCGCAGCGATGGCCGCTGGCGCCCGGCAGGCCCGCTCGCCCTGGCTGATGTTCCTGCACCCCGGCGCTGTGCTCGATTCCGGCTGGATCGACGAAACCACGCAGTTCATCCAAAACGTATCGAGCAGCGGCCGGCCGCGCGCGGGAGTGTTTCGCTATGCCCGCTCGCCTTATGCTGACACGCGACTGCGCGACGGTTTCAAATTCGTCGCCCGGATGATCGCTGGGCCATCGGCGGAACAGGGGCTCCTGATCGCGCGCGATCATTACGACCGGCTGGGCGGCTACCGGCCCGATGCCCGCCGCTCCGAGGCGCGGCTGCTGCGCCAGCTCGGCCGCTCTTCGCGCACCCAGTTGCGCAGCCGGATCATAGTCGTCGCCTAGGGCGCCCTCTTTCACATTCGAGATCGACACCGGCCCCGCGAAGGACCACGCACGAGAATATACTTGCCAAAGTCAATTATCTATTTGACAATGGCAAGTATCGAGGTGCCGCCATGTCTCAACTGGATTTCGAGCAAGAAGTCGCGGCGGTTCGCGCCTTCAACCGCTTCTACACCCGCAAGCTCGGCGTGCTGGACCAGCACCTCCTGAAGAGCCCCTTCTCGCTGAGCGAGGCACGGGTGCTGTACGAACTCGCCCACCGCGAAGATCTCTCGGCGAAGGAGATTGGAACCGAATTGGGCCTCGATGCCGGCTATCTCAGCCGGATCGTGCAGAATTTCGATGAAGCCGGATTGATCACCCGCGAACCGCTGCCGTCGGATCGCCGGCAATATCGGCTCACTTTGACGGCTAAGGGCCGTCAGACATTCGCAAAACTCGAGCTCAGTATGCATGACGAAGTTGCAGCGATGCTGGCCACGTTGCCGCACGACGGCAAAGCGCGCTTGATCGAGGCGATGGCCGTGATCGAACGGCTGCTCGGTGAATCCGGCGGCCCGCCTTCGCCCGCGGTGCTGCGCGAGCCGCGTCCCGGCGACATGGGGTGGGTGGTGCAGAGCCACGGCGAGTTTTACGCGCGCGTATACGGATTCGATTCCTCGTTCGAGGGTCTGGTCGCTGAGATCGCGGCAAAATTCCTCAACTCATTCGACGCGTCGCGGGAACGCTGCTGGATCGCCGAGATCGAGGGAAAGCAGGTCGGCTCGATCTTTCTGGTGCGGCACACCGACGATGTCGCCAAGCTGCGGCTGCTGCTGGTCGGACCGGCCGGGCGCGGCCAAGGGCTCGGCCATCGGCTGGTCGCCGAATGCATCGCGTTCGCGAAAGCCTGCGGTTACCGCAAGATCACGCTGTGGACCCAGAGCATCCTCATCGCCGCCCGCAAAATCTATCAGGAAGCCGGCTTCAAGCTGGTCGCCACCGAGCCGCACCGCAGCTTCGGCCAGGACCTGGTCGGCGAAACCTGGGAACTCGAACTGTGAAGCCCGCGCGTCGCGATCCGCCGCGGCGCGTGACGCCAGAACTGATCACCTTCCATGTCAAGCGCGCACATCAATTACGCGTCGAAGCCTGGCACAATATGTGGCGTGCGCTATGGGCGTTGCTGGTCAGGCTGAAGCGCCTTTGGCTTTAGGCCGCCGCAGGTGCTCGTCCAGCCGCGGCATGATCTCGACGAAATTGCACGGGCGCGTGCGGTAATCGAGCTGGGCGGCGAGGATGCCGTCCCATGCATCGCGGCAAGCGCCAGGCGATCCCGGCAGGCAGAAGATGAAGGTCGCCCCCGCGACGCCGGCAGTGGCGCGGCTCTGCACTGTCGACGTGCCGATCTTGGCATGGCTCAGCATATGGAAGGCGATGGAAAAACCATCCATCCGCTTCTCGAATAGCGGCTCGATCGCCTCCGGCGTCACGTCACGGCCGGTGAAACCGGTGCCGCCAGTGGTGATGATCGCATCGACATCAGGATCGGCGATCCAGCGCTTGATGATGACGCGGATCGCATCGACGTCGTCGACGATGATCTCGCGCGCGGCGAGATGATGGCCCGCCGCTGTCAGCCGGTCCGCCAGCGTCGCGCCGGATTTGTCGTCGGCCAGCGAGCGGGTGTCCGAGACCGTCAGCACGGCGATGTTGAGCGGCACGAATTGTTTTGTTTCGTCGATGGAGGACATTTCACTGGATCCCTCGTGTCCCGGACGCGGTGCAGCGTCCTACACGCTGCTCCGCAGATCCGGGACCTATACTCAAAGAAGCGTCGCGCAACATGGCCCCCGGATCAGCAGCGCATCACCATAGCGCGTCTAAGACGCGCGTGAACGCGCTTATGCTGCGCAGCATCAGGGGCACCACCCGGTCACAACGCCCCCGCCGCAAACGTGTTGCAGGCCTGCACCGTGCCCTGCTGATAGCCTGTCATGAACCATTGCTTGCGCTGCGCAGCCGATCCGTGGGTGAAGCTGTCGGGCACCACCCTGCCCGTTGATTGCCGCTGTAGCGTGTCGTCGCCGATCGCGGTTGCCGTCCTCAACGCCGCGTCGATATCGCCGGGTTCGATGAAGCCTGGACGCTTCTTCTCCTCCCGGTTGACCCAGACGCCGGAAAGACAATCCGCCTGCAGCTCGACCTTCACCTGTAGTGCATTGGCTTCCGCCTTACTGCCGGCCTGCTGCTGCAGCCGCTGCACGCGCGGCAGGATGCCGAGCAGGTTCTGGATGTGATGTCCCGCCTCATGCGCGATGATATAGGCGGCCGTGAATTTGCAGGCGCTGCCCGAACAGCCGCGGAAGCGGGTTTCGACTTCGCGGAAGAAACTGGTGTCGAGGAAGATCTGCTTGTCCGGCGGGCAGTAGAACGGTCCCATCGCCGACTGCGCCATGCCGCAGCGGCCGCCATTGGTAGCGTTGCGAAACAGCACGATGCGCGGCCCGGTGTAATTCTGGCCGCTGGCCTGGAAGATCTCGCTCCAGCGGTCGTCGATCTCGCCGAGAATGCCGGCAATCATGCTGCCGACTTCGTCCTTCGGCGCCCCGGTCTTGGCCGGTCCCGACCTGCGATCGGTTTGATAGGTCGGCGCCTGCCCGCCACCTGTAAGGATTTCGGCGCCGCCGATCAGAATGCGCGGATCGATGCCGAAGGCATAGCCGACAAGGCCGAGCACGATGATGGTGCCGATGCCGAGCCCGCCGCCACCCATCGGCAGGCCAAAACCGCCGCCGCCACCCATTCCGCCGCCGCCGTCGCGACGGTCCTCGATCTCGTCGCTGCGGCGGAAATCATCGTAACGCATGGCGCTATTTCCTCATCCCCGGCTGTTGGCCGGTATACCCAACGCGGCAATCACGTAGAATTTCCATTTCATTAATCAATAACCCGCCCGGCAAAAATTGCCTAGTGCGCAAGCCGCCGCAATCTCTGATGGCATCTCGCCGATGATCTCTCTTCGCATTCTACGTCGATAACTTTCCTGGTTAAGTCGATTTTTACTTTGCCGGGTCAATGTATCGCCAGTCGGTTGTTTAGTCCCGCGTCGCCGACAGCGTCGCCTGAGTCAGAGTAATTGAGTCATGGTTGTGTCGCGTCGCGGGGCGTCTGCAAGGGCGCCCCGCACTAAATTTGAGTCTGATTCAAGCGTTCGCATCGTCATCGGCGATTGCGTCGCCGAGATGTCAAAGCTTCCGGCAGGTTCGGTCGATCTGGTGTTCGCAGATCCCCCGTACAACCTGCAGCTCAAGGGCGATCTCAAGCGTCCCGACGAATCCCATGTCGATGCTGTCAACGACGACTGGGACAAGTTTTCGTCATTCGCCGCTTACGATGATTTCACCCGCGCCTGGCTGCTCGCCTGCCGCCGCGTCATGAAACCATCGGCAACCCTCTGGGTGATCGGCTCCTACCACAATATTTTTCGCGTCGGCGCGATCATGCAGGACCTCGGCTTCTGGGTTCTCAACGACATCGTCTGGCGCAAGACCAACCCGATGCCGAATTTTCGCGGCCGCCGCTTCACCAATGCCCACGAGACCATGATCTGGGCGGCGCGTGACGAGAAGGCCAAGGGCTATACGTTCAATTACGAAGCGCTGAAGGCCGCCAATGAGGACGTGCAGGCGCGTTCGGACTGGCTGATTCCGCTTTGCACCGGCGACGAACGCCTGAAAGGCGCCGACGGCAAGAAGGTGCACCCGACCCAGAAGCCGGAAGGGCTGCTGGCGCGCGTGCTGCTGTCGTCGTCAAAGCCGGGCGATCTCGTGATCGACCCCTTCAACGGCACCGGCACGACAGGCGCCGTGGCAAAACGTCTCGGCCGCCGCTACATCGGCTTCGAGCGCGATAAAATCTATGCGAAGGTGGCCGAAGAACGCATCGCCGCAGTCGAACCGCTGCCCGAAGCGACGCTGGCGCCGTTCATGACGGCGCGCGACGCCCCGCGCGTGGCATTCTCCGAACTGATCGAGCGCGGCATGATTCCGCCCGGCACTAGGCTGGTCGACTCCAAGAAACGCCACGGCGCACTTGTCCGCGCCGACGGCGCCATCATGCTCGGCGACAAGGTCGGCTCGATCCACCGCATCGGCGCGGTGGCGCAGGGCTCCGGCGCCTGCAACGGCTGGACGTTCTGGCACGTCGAAACCAAGAACGGCCTCAAGCTGATCGACGAGTTGCGCGCCGAAATCCGCTCCGAAATGGCGGGTTAAGACTTAGTTCACCTCATCAGGAGACATCCGGGTGCGCGGCCTATGGCTCAGCCGCGCCAACGCACCGCAACGTGCGTACGGTTTGCCAGGGCCTGGTGCCGCCAAATGCGGCTTGCCCACGTCCTGCGCAGGCGGCGTGATCGGCTGGCATGGCAGCCGTGCCGAGCGTGCAGGTAGCGGTGCGCCCTTTCGCCCTTATCTTGAAGCATAGAAACTACATTCATTTTCTGATAAGAGATTACTCCCATGCGCACGCGAGGCTCCGAGTCCTTCATTGTGCTGCCGCTGCTGCCGATCTTCCTGATCGGCCTGTTTCCCATGCTGCTGCTGAGCTTGCTGGGTCCGGCTGGGCTGATCATCCTCGGCATCCTGATTGCCTGCGCAGGTCTGACCGACATTCTGGACGCCAGCGGCACCTTCAGCGAGCAGATCATCGTTCATGGTTATGCGCGAGGATCGGAACGCGCGGGACAACGAACGGCGCTGCGTTCGGAAATCCGCTTTGCGTCGACGATGATTGCTTCCGGCGCCGCCCTGGCGGTTGCGGGCGTTGGTGGCCTGGCTCTGTGGTAGGGGTTCGGCCTTTTCACGAACTTACAGGCGGTCGTTAAGCGGCGGCTAACGGCGGCAGCCGGTACCCTTCTTGTCACCGGTTTCTTCAACGATCACACAGGAATGGCCAGGGTCACCATCGGGATAAGGCACTCCATTCATGACCAGGAAGATGACCGAATGGGCACCGTATAGTCCGGCAGGAAAGCGCATCTTCTCGCGCACGATGTATTCGCCGAGGCTGTTCTGCTTCAAGGCTCCGGAGGCGAGCAGCTGAACGAGCCCGGCCTGCTGCGGCAGCACCTCGTAGCGTATGGCCGGCACACTGCCGACCAC
Organism: Bradyrhizobium sp. 157; assembly: GCF_023073815.1. Classification (NCBI taxonomy): domain Bacteria; kingdom Pseudomonadati; phylum Pseudomonadota; class Alphaproteobacteria; order Hyphomicrobiales; family Nitrobacteraceae; genus Bradyrhizobium; species Bradyrhizobium sp. 157. The sequence goes on from NZ_JADPKF010000013.1 coordinate 24,828, forward strand.
CGTCTTGGCGTCGATCTCGATTACGCCGCCCGGCGAGAAGCGGTACATCTCGTCCTTGGCGCGGCTTGGCCCCGCCTGGACGATCACGTTGCTCGCATCGCCGATGACCTTGAGCGTACCCTGCGTCTTCTCGATGATCAGCGGGCCTTTTTTCTGCTCGCGCACCGATTCGATCGCGCCTGACGGCACATTGAAGCCGGCGATGGAGTATTTTGCCGCAACCGTCTGCGGTGCTTTCCCGGTGCCAGCGCGGATCGCCGCTACCGTTTGCAACGAAGCGCTACTCGGCGTCTCGTAGAAATAAGTCAGACAGGTCGACTTGCTAAAGAAGCTGACCTTCTCCTGCGTGATGCCGGTCGCGCCAACCAGCGAACGTTGATTGGCCTCGCCGCTGTTCGGTCCGGTGCGCGAGCTGGTCGTGACCAGACGCTCGACCCGTTCGACCGCGCCGGAGAATTGCCAGATAGTTGGGGAGTAGCTTGCAATCACGAGATAAAGCGGCTCGCTGCCGGGCTCGACCACGACACGGCCTGCATGGACCACGTTGTCCTGCGAGCCGAGCGTAACGCTGGAAAGTGCTTCGGTCTCGTAACTGCTCAGCAGGACGACCTTGGCCTTCTCGGATGCCGCGGGCATTTCACACCCAACGCGCTCCGCGCGCGTGCTATAATCCGCAAGCTCCTGTTGCGAGACGACGCCGTCCTTGTCGGTATCGATCTGGCGGAACAGCGCCTCGCCCGCCGTCTGGTATTCGGCCAGGGTCAATGTCCCCCTCGACGCGCCATCGATCGTCAGCAACTGGCGTGCCCGTTCCGCCTGCCCGCTTGCTCCACGCACCCGATTGCCGGGCGCCCCGAATTTAGCGGCTTCGGCCATGCTGACCTTGCCATCATTGTCGGCATCGAGCGCCACGATTGTTCGCACCATGTGGTCGATCTGCTTCGCGGCGGCGTCGGGGCCGGCGCCAGGAAGCTGCGCCTTGTTGAGCTTGTTGAAGGCGGCAAGGCCGATCTGGACGCGAAGATCATAGCTCATGCCGCGGCGGATTTCGCCCTCGGTGACGAAACCGTCGCCATCCAAGTCGTAACGCATCACCGTGTTGACCGCGTTCGTCCGGACCTGAATGCCTTCCATCACCGTGTGGAGGTCGATGTCGCGTTGGGTGATTTGGCCGTCGGTATCGGCATCGACCACGAAGAAATCGTTGCGGAGCGATTCAAGATATCGATCCAGCACGGTGCCGACAGGGATGCGCTGCAAGAGAAGCTGCTGTGCCGCCGGCGCGGCCTGGGGCTGCCGCGACCAGGCGGGGCTCGCCGCCACACATGCGATGGAGCTGGCCAGGGCAAGGATGGACCGGACGTTTCTGGTTCGTGACATGCGCGACCTCCGTTGCATCCAGCCAATAGGCGCAGGCTGTACCGGGCACAAGCCACTACCCTCTGTTGAAACGCGGCACAGTAAATACTTCTTTGAGGCGGTCCTGCTTTTCGTCCGAATGACATTCACGAAGTCTTCGGTTGCGCTGCTCATGAAACCGCCGCAGATAGATTCCGGCCGCGACGGGAGCCGCGTTGCGCCCGTTTCAAACCACAACAGGAGCTGGAGAGAGTTTATGCTCAAATTCTATTTCAACGGATCGCCCAACCCGACCAAGGTTGCTCTCTTCCTCGAGGAAGCCGGCATCGCCTATGAGCCGGTCGCCGTCGACACCCGCAAGGGCGACCAGTTCAAGCCGGAATATCTCGCCATCAATCCGAACGCCAAGGTGCCGGCCATCGACGATGATGGCGTCACAGTGTTCGACAGCAACGCCATCCTGCTCTACCTCGCGGAAAAGACCGGCAAGTTTCTGCCGGCCAACACGCCGCAAAATCGTGCGCAGACGCTGTCCTGGCTGATGTTCGTGGCGACCGGCGTCGGGCCGTATTCAGGTCAGGCCGTTCACTTCAAGCATTTCGCCCCGAAGGACCAGAACCACGATTACGCCCATAACCGCTATCAGTTCGAGGCGCAGCGCCACTACGCCGTCCTCAACGATCACCTCGCCGGCCGCAAGTATATGGTGGGCGACACCTACACCATCGTCGACATGGCGCTGTGGGGCTGGGCGCGGATGGCCGCGTTCGTGATGGGCGAGGAGGCAGCCGCGAAATATCCCGATGTCAAGCGGCTGGTCGACGAAATCTCGGCTCGGCCGGCCGCCGCCAAGGCGATCGCGCTGAAGGATAATTTCAAGTTCAAGGCAGAGATGGACGACGAGGCGCGCAGCAACATGTTCAAGCATATGTCGGTGAAAGCCGCCTGATCGGGCTGGCGCAGAAAACCTGTAGGGTGGGCAAAGGCGCACTTGCGCCGTGCCCACCTTTTCTTTTCGAAGCATGTCTGAGGCTTGAAGGATGGTGGGCACGCAGAGCCTGTCATCGGGCGCGCATTCGCGCGACCCGGTGGCTCTGCCCACCCTACAAGCCCAGCTCCCCAGCGCCTCTAAGACTTAAACCGCGGCAGCAAGCTTCCGTTCGGCGGGGAACGGCCCGAGCACACGCTCGACCAGCGCGGAGTCGCAGTATTCCTTGATCTCCTTGATCTTGCCGTCCTCGATGCGCCAGACCATGCAGTATTGATTGTCGTATCGAACCCCGTCCTTGGTGACGTTGTCGCCGCGCGCTTCGACCACGACGTAATCACCTTCCGCGATGAAGTTGAAGGCCACCGTGCGCGGGCGCACCGCGAAGAACGAGCGGAAATGGCCCATCAGTCCGCTATTGATCGCCTCACGCCCCTTGAACTCGTGTGACCACGAATATTGCCCGGTGACGATCCAGGTCGCGTCCTCGGCAAGGTTATCGAGAAATGTCGTCCCGCTCCGGTTGGCGGAATCCGTATAGACCTGCTGCACTAGTTTCTTGTTCGCTGCTGCGCTCATCGCGGCTTCTCCTTTGATCCGATGTCGGGATCATCACGCGCCGCGCAGCATTCTTCCAATCAATAGAGACTATGATATATATTCATTCTATGAATTTGAATTCGCTTGACCTCAATCTGCTGGTGGCCCTCGACGCGCTCTTGCGCGAAACCAGCGTCAGCCGCGCCGCGATGCGGATCGGGCTGTCGCAGCCGGCGGCGAGCCACGCGCTGCAGCGGCTGCGCGACCTGATCGGCGATCCGCTGCTGGTTCGAACCGGCGCCCGCATGGAGCTGACGCCGCGCGCGCAAGCCTTACGCGCGCCTCTCGCGCAGGCGCTCGACCAGGTGCGCTCGCTGTTCGTCGCCGATGAGTTCGATGCCGCGAGGAGCGAGCGCCAGTTTCGCCTGATGATGCCCGATCTCGCCGTCGAGCTTCTGATGCCGCCGCTGATGGAAAAAATAACGAAAGTCGCGCCGAACGTCCGGATCGACGTGGTGCCATGGCGGGGTCCTGCGATCTTCACCGCGGAGTTCGCCCGCACCATCGATCTTGTGATCTCGATCGGAAACGCCTTCACCGGTTTCCACCGGCAACGGCTCTATACCGACAGCGATGCGCTAGCGGTTCGGCGCGGTCATCCCGCCGGCGCGCGGCTGAAGCGGATCGAGGCCTTTCTCGACGCGCGCCATGTCGCGGTGGTGATCCGCGGCCAAAGCGAGGACCTGATCGACATGTGGTTGCGCCCTAAGGGCATCGAACGGCGGATCGCGCTGGTCGTGCCCGGCTATCTCGAGGCGCTTCATGTCGCCGCGCGCTCCGATCTCGTCGCCTTCGTGCCGCGCCGCCTGATCGGCGCGCTGTCCAGGCAATTGTCGCTGGCAACCGTCGCGCCACCGCTCGATCCCGGGATCGACGAGCAGTTCATGTTCTACCCAACCCGGGCCCAGATGGACCCCGGTTCGATCTGGCTGCGCAATATCATGCTCGGCATCGGGCGCGAGATGCAGCGCGCCACAAGCAAGACTGCGTAGGTGGGCAAAGGCGCTCTTGCGCCGTGCCCACCGCCTCAAACAAACAACAAGTATGGTGGGCACGCTTCCGTCTTCGCTCTTCGAGCTACGGCGGACAAGTCGCTTTGCCCACCCTACTCATCTGCAAGCTTAAGCCTTCTCCTCAGCCAGCACCGTCGCTACCGCCGGTCGCTCTTCCATCCGCTTGCGATGCGCGACGACCTTTGGCAGCTTGGACAGATCAACGCCGTCGCCCTCCAGCCAGCCCGCGATGGTGTAGAGATAGGGATCGCAGATCGTGTATTGCTCGCCCATTACCCAAGGTCCCCTCAGCATGGCGCGCTCGATCAGGGCAAAGCATGCCGTCATCGTCTCCGGTACCTTGCGCTTCATGTCGGCGAACGACGTCTCCTCGGTCGCCCAGCGCGCCCCGCGCATCTTGTGGGCGTGTGCGACATGCACAGTGGAACAGAGATAGCTGTTGATCGACTGCACCTGCGCGAATTCAAAGGGATCCTGCGGCACGAGCTTCGCGTGCGGAAAGCTCTGCGCAATGAACGCAAGGATCGCCGGCGTCTCGGTCAGCACCCCACTGTCCGTCACCAGGGCGGGCACGCGGCCTTTGGGGTTGATCTTGAGGTAATCCGGACTGTTCTGCTGGTTGTTCTTGAAGTTCAACCGTTCGGCGCTGTAGGGCGCGCCGACCTCTTGGAGCGCGATATGCGATGCGAGTGCGCAAGTGCCGGGAGCGTAGTAGAGCTTGAACATGGCGGTCCTCACGGAGAAAGCCGGAACGTTAACGGCATGCCCTTGCGCCGTCCACCCCAGTAGGTGGAGACCCCCTTTTGGCGCTTAGCTCACCCGCGGCTGCAGCTTACCCTCGATATAAACGCTGACGATCGTATCGTCAGCGGGATAATGCTCGGGCGCCACCGCCGTGAGCTGGGCCTGAATGCATTTCCACGCGCCGTTCTCGAACAGATATGTGTCGGTATAGGTGGTCATCCCTGTCACTTCATTGCCATCGCGGCGGCGGGTGTGCTTGTTGGTGGAACGCACAAGCGCCACGTCTCCGATCACCGTGATGAGTTCATCCCGGACGTCCCAATAGACGATGACCTTGGGGTCAAAGGCCGTCGCCCAGTATTTGAGATAGGTCGCACGATCCCATCGCTGGCCTGTCGGCCAGATATTGATGAAGCAGGGATGCAGAATGGCGTCGTGCGAAGGCACGTCGCAGGTGACGAAATTATGGATGAAGCGGGCGTTCAACGCGCGCAGTTGGTCCATCGTCGCGGCCGATTGATGATCACGCAAGGCATGTTGCATCTCTATCTCCTGGAACTTGAAGGGCCATCTGGCGCGCCTTCTCGGCCGTCGCATTGTCAGCCGGAAAGAAGCATTCGATCTTGATCTGCTGCAGCGCCGCGTCCGTCGGCATGGCCAGCGTCGTGAAGGTCGAAAAGAAAGCCAGGCGATAGTCGCCCTTGGCGAGTTGCATCGTCATGACCGGTGAAGCCGCCTGCGGATGACGCGGCAGCCGCCATTCGGCGGACAGCCCGGGATAGGCCATGATTTCATCAAGCAGTTGCGCCGCGGGCCGGCTGCCTTGCGCGACGTCGCGATGCAGGATCTGGATCAACTGCCGCGCGAACTCGTCCCAGTTCAGCATGAACTGCCGCAAGCCCTTGGGATGAAAAATGACGTGCATGGCATTATCCGCAAAGGAGTTTTCCATCTCGTACGAATCGCGAAACGGCTTGAGCAGGCGCGCTGAGGCCTGATTGCGGATGCGAACGTCCCAGTGCCCGTCGATCACGATCCCCGGATAGGGCTCCTGCTGTCGCAGAATGAAATCCAGCGCCTGCCGCACCGGCTGCAGATTTTCGGCCGCCAGCCCCTTGTCGCCATAGGGCGGCACAAAGCCCGCCGCGACGTGCAGGGCATTCCGCTCCTCGAGCGGCAGGTCGAGCGCGCTGCCGAGCAACTGCACCATCTCGCGGCTCGGCTGCGAGCGGCCGGTCTCCAGAAAGCACAGATGCCGGGCGGACACGTTGGCGTCGGCCGCCAGTTCGATCTGAGTCAGCCGGCGAACGCTTCGCCAGTGCTTCAACAGGCGGCTGAAATGTCCAGCCGGGATTTCGTGCGAGTTCATGCCTGGAGCGCCCATGCCGGACAATCTAGACCATCGCCTCAGAACGGCAATTACCTCCGATGTAAGTGACCAGCCCGGCAATTGCTTGCAGACTGAGCCCCTTGGAGACCGAAGTTCGAGGGAAGCATCGATGGACAACAACGCAATCGAGAAAGTCCTGACGCAGTATATGGCGGCGTGGAACGAGCCGGACGATACGGCCAGACACGCCTTGCTCGAGCAATGCTGGAGCGACGGTGGCGTCTATCTCGATCCGAACGTCTCCCTGGCCGGACGTGACGCGTTGGCGACGAAGATCGGTGAGGTGCTGGCCAGCCGGCCCGGCGCACGGCTGGAGTTCATGAGCGGCATCGATATCCATCACAACATGGTTCGCTTCCTCTGGCGGCTGGTGCGCGCGGACGGAACCTATGGCGATATTTCAATCGACTTCGGCGAGATCGGTCCCGACGGCCGGCTGGTCAAGATCGTCGGGTTCTTCGGCCCGGCCCCTCCTCTCCACTAAACCACCGGGGCTGCGCAGGAGCCGAGCCTTCGCAGTTGCCCCCTGCTTTCCCTCATGCCATGACGCCCGGGAAGCAACAGGGGCGTACCATGACTGTTCTCATCGCGGGCGGCGGCATCGGCGGGCTGACGCTGGCGCTCAGCCTGCACCAGATCGGCGTTCCGGCCAGAATTTTCGAGAGCGTGCCCGAACTGCGGCCGCTCGGCGTCGGCATCAACGTGCTGCCGCATGCGGTGCGCGAATTGATCGAACTCGGTCTGCATAATGCGCTCGATGCGGCAGCCGTGCGCACCAAAGAGCTTGCGTACTTCTCCAAGCACGGCAAGCCAATCTGGAGTGAGCCGCGCGGCATCGAGGCCGGTTACAAATGGCCGCAATTTTCCATCCATCGCGGTACGCTGCAGCAGATTTTGCTCGACGCCGCAATCGAACGGCTGGGAAGAGAGAATATCCTGACCAGCCATCATCTCTCCGGCTGGACCGAAACGGAGAATGGCGTCCGCGCCGAGTTCATCGACAAGGCAATCGGAAAGTCAAAAGGCCACCACGACGGCGTGCTGTTGATAGCGGCGGACGGCATCCATTCGGCGGTCCGCGAAAAACTCTATCCCAACGAAGGCCCGCCGATCTGGAATGGACGCATCCTGTGGCGCGGCATCACCGACAGCGACGCCTTCCTGTCGGGCCGCACCATGATTATGGCCGGCCACGAGATCCTGAAATTCGTCTGCTATCCGATTTCGAAGCAGGCCGACAGCGCCGGCAAGTTCCGGATCAATTGGGTGGCCGAGCGGCACATGCCGCCGACCTATCAATGGCGGCGCGAGGACTATAACCGCACCGCAAAACTCGAAGAATTCCTGCCCTGGTTCAAGGACTGGAAGTTCGACTGGCTCGACGTACCCGGCCTGATCGAGAACTGCCCGCACGCCTACGAATATCCGCTGGTCGATCGCGATCCGATCCCGCAATGGACGTTCGGCCGGGTCACGCTGATGGGCGACGCCGCGCACCCGATGTACCCGATCGGCTCCAATGGTGCGTCGCAGGCAATTCTGGACGCGCGCGTCATCACCCGCGAAATCCTTGCGCACGGCCCGACCAATGCTGCGCTCGTGGCTTATGAAGCGGAACGGCACCCGGCAACGACCGACCTCGTGATGCTCAACCGCCGCAACGGCCCCGAGCAGGTGATGCAGATGGTCGAGGAACGCGCGCCGAACGGCTACAACGTCGTGACCGACGTGCTCTCGCTTCAGGAACTGGAAGACATCGCCGCCAACTACAAGCGCGTTGCCGGCTTCCAGGTCGAGGGGCTCAACGCCAAACCGCCGATCGTCCAGATTATGCGGGAAACGCCGCGGGCTGCGATCTAGCCGGGGCAATCGCCTTCGCCGTCTCGACGAGCCGCGCGCTGGTCGAGGCCGTCGCCAGCACGGTGCCATCTTCGGCCATCAGCCGTCCCTCGACGAAGGCGACGGTCTTGCCGAGCTGCGTGACTTTGGCCTCGCCCGTGATCGACCCCGGCCTGGCCGGCGCCAGAAAATTCACCGTCATGGTGATCGTCGCCGTGTAGAGCCTGCCCTCCGTCATGGCGAAAACCGCCGGCCCCATGGTGTCGTCGAGCATCGCAGAGAGAATGCCGCCCTGCACGAAGCCCGCCGGGTTGCAGAAATCCCGCTTGCCGTCGAAACCGATGCGGATCCAGCCGTCGTTCGGACGCGCGTCGAGCAGGCGCCAGCCGAGCAGTTTGGAAGACGGCGGTAGGTTAAGATTATCGAGAGCAGTCGCGATCATTGGAACCTCCGTGAGGCTCCTTCCTAACGCAGCCCTACTGCCAGCATGATGTCAGCAGCGAGAAGCCTCGCATCTTCAAATGTCCAGCCCGTGCGCGATGGCCTTGCGCATCACATTGGGCAGCGCCTCGTCGGCGAGCGTTGCAATCGGCACCCAGCGCATGCCCGCCGGCGCCCGCACGCGCGCCGCTACATCAGCGGTATAGATCACAAGCTCGAGTGGAAAATGCGTGAACACGTGGGTGACCACGCCAGCCTTGCGGTGCCAGCGCGTCACGCTCTTGAGTTCGGGCGCCTGGTTGAGCGCCGCCCCATCGTCCTGCCCGGCGAGCCAGTCCGAAACAGGTACTTCGGTCATGCCGCCGAGCAGACCCTTTTCCGCCCGAGTGCGAACGAGGAGTTCATCGCCGCGCGTGACGATGAAAGCGGCCCCGCGGCGCAGCGTTCCCGCCTTCTTCAGCGCCTTGCGCGGAAACGTCTCCTGATCGCCGTGCAGGCGAGCGGCGCAATCATCATTCAAGGGGCACAGCGCGCAGGCCGGCTTCTTCGGCGTGCAGATCGAGGCGCCGAGGTCCATCAAGGCTTGCGCGCTGTCGCCGGCACGCGAGGGACCCAGCAGCGTCGACGCCAGTTCCTGAATGCGCGGCTTGGCCTGCTGTAATGGCTCCTCGACCGCGTAAAGCCGCGACACCACCCGCTCGATATTGCCGTCGACCGGCATGGTTCTGATATCGAAAGCGATCGCCGCGATCGCCTTTGCCGTGTAAGGCCCGATCCCCGGCAATCGGCGCAGGCCTTCCTCTGTATCTGGAAACACCCCGCCATGGTCGCGCAGTACGGCGACCGCACAGGCATGCAGATTGCGCGCCCGCGAGTAATAGCCGAGCCCCGCCCACATCCGCAGCACGTCATCCAGCGAGGCGCTGCCGAGCGCAGCGACATCGGGCCAGCGCGCCAGAAATTTCTCGAAATACGGCCCGACCGTTTTGACACCGGTCTGCTGCAGCATGATCTCCGACAGCCAGACCCGGTATGGATCGGCCCGCTCGCCCGCTGCCGCCCGCCATGGCAAGCGACGGCGATGACGGTCGTACCAGTCGAGCAGCAGCGCGGGGCGAGAGGCGCTGTGTTCTGTGGCGGTCTGTTGCTTGCGGGCGGCGAGTGCGGGCACATCCCACCTTAAGATCGGATTCGGGCCATGACCAGAGTTTACAAGCTATAACGCAGCGCGTTATAGTCGGACATGACTCAAAGCTTCGCCGATCCGGAAGCAGAGTTGATCTGGTCCGGCCGGCGGAGCCGAAGACTTCCGGCCGATATTCAGAATGTCGCGCTGAGGAAGCTTCGTCTTTTGAACCAGGCTCGGGTACTCACCGATCTGCGTGTTCCCCCTGGCAATAGGCTTGAAGCTTTGAAGACAAACCGGCACGGCCAGCATTCGATCCGGATCAATGACCAGTGGCGGATATGCTTTGTCTCGCATGAAGGAGGACCGACGCATGTCGAAATCGTCGACTACCACGACTAGGAGCGGGTTGCTTCAAAACCCGCATCCTGGCGAGATCCTACTGGAAGAGTTCCTCAAGCCGATGGGGCTCAGTCAGAACGGACTGGCGCGCGCAGTTCACGTCGCGCCGCGTCGAATCAACGAGATCGTATTGGGCAAGAGGGATATTACTGCCGACACCGACCTGCGGCTGGCGCGCTATTTCGGTTTGTCGGAAGGATTTTTCCTCGGCTTACAGATGGACTACGACCTGATGCAGCGGCGGCGTGAAATCGACCGCGATCTGAAAGCGATTCGTCCGCGCGCGGCGTGACCGCGGCAGTTACCTCGGATAGAGTCGCCGCATGTCCAAACCCGGCCCGATCTCGGCGAAACCGCTTTCCGTCCTGCTCAGCGACGTCTTTTCGGACGCCTATGCCAAGCAGGGTTTTGCCGCGCGCGAGCTGGTGACGCGCTGGGCCGAGATCGCCGGGCCCGAGATCGCCGCCCATTCCGAGCCGCTCAAGATGCAATGGCCGCGGCCGGTGGAAGGGCAGCCGCAGGAACCGGCAACCCTGGTGCTGCGGGTGGAAGGCCCGATGGCGCTGGAGATCCAGCATTCGTCCGACGTGATCCTGCAACGGGTCAACCGCTTTTTCGGGTGGAGCGCGGTCGGCCGGCTGGCGCTGCGGCAGGCGCCGCTGTCGCGCCGAAACCGCCCCGCGCCGCCCCGCGCGCCGGACCCAAAATCGGTGGCGAAGGTCGCCGAAACGTTGTCGGCGGTCGAGGATGAGGAACTGCGCGCCGCGCTGGCCCGGCTCGGCGCCTCGATCAAGCGAAATTGAGCCCGCAGCGCGGCGCGACCGCCACAACCCGCCATTGCCACAACTGGCGTTTCAAGCTAGCGAAGGCTTCTTTTTCACAGTTCTTTCGGGCGTGAACGCGCCATTCGGGAGCAGACGTTGATGATCACGCGCCGCGCCTTCACCGCCGCCCTGTCGCTGACCGGGCTGACTGCCCTCGCCGGCTTCTCGCCGCTGCGGCTGATCACGGATGCGATGGCGCAGGGCCCTGCCGACGTCGCCAAGCCGCAGTCGCTGCCCGACATGGCGCTTGGCCCGGCCAACGCTACGGTCACCATTACGGAATACGCGTCGATGACCTGCCCGCACTGCGCGGCCTTTGCCGAAAAGGTATTCCCGAAGATCAAGTCTGAATTCATCGACAGCGGCAAGATCCGTTACGTGTTCCGCGAATTTCCGCTCGACATCAAGGCGGCCGCAGGCTCGATGCTGGCCCGCTGCATCGCCAAGGACGACGCCCCGAAATACTTCGCCGTGATCGACTTGCTGTTCAAGCAGCAGAACGACTGGGTGATGAAGAACACCACGGAGACTCTGAGCCGGATCGGCAGGCAGGCCGGCCTCACACAGACCCAGGTCGAGGATTGCCTGAAGGATCAGGCGCTGCTCGACAAGATCGCCGCCGACCAGAAATATGCCGCCGAGGTGCTGAAGGTGCAGTCGACGCCGACCTTCTTCATCAACGGCGAGATGATCAAGGGCGAACAGAGCTTCGAGGAGTTCTCGAAGCGCATCAACGCGATGCTGAAAAGCTGATTCGCGCGGCCGGATTCATTCGCGCTCATAAGTCCAGCAAAAGGCGCCACACAAGCGCCTCAAATCCCTTGGGAAAAGCCCCGCGGGGGCGTTGCCCTCCGGCCTCAGCCTCGCCATTGTCGCGGCTCATAAGCGCCGCAACGGGCGGCTCATCCACACTGACATTGCCTTCCATGGTATTGTCACGGCAGGGAGATTCGCGCCCGGCCAACAGAGATTTTGTGTTCATGAAACTTACGCGCCTCCGCCTCCACGGTTTCAAGTCGTTCGTCGAACCCACTGACTTCATGATCGAACCCGGCCTCACCGGCGTGGTCGGACCGAACGGCTGCGGCAAATCGAATCTGGTGGAAGCCTTGCGCTGGGCGATGGGCGAAACCTCGCACAAATCGCTGCGCGCCGCCGACATGGATGCGGTGATCTTCGCCGGCTCCGGCAACCGTCCGGCGCGCAACCACGCCGAAGTTACCATGACGATCGACAATGCCGATCGCACGGCGCCGGCCGCGGTCAATGACAGCCAGGTGCTGGAAATCTCCCGCCGCATCGAGCGCGAGGCCGGCTCGGTCTATCGCATCAACGGCCGCGACGTGCGCGCCCGCGACGTGCAGATCCTGTTTGCCGACGCCGCCACCGGCGCGCGGTCGCCGGCGCTGGTTCACCAGGGCAAGATCGGCGAGATCATTCAGGCCAAGCCCGAGCAGCGCCGCCGCGTGCTGGAAGACGCCGCCGGCGTCGCTGGCCTTCATGCCCGCCGCCACGAGGCCGAGTTGCGGCTGAGGGCGGCCGAAACCAACCTCACCCGCGTCGAGGACGTCATCGGGCAACTCTCCGGCCAGATCGACGGGCTGAAGAAGCAGGCGCGGCAGGCGATCCGGTTCCGCGAAGTTGCGGCCAAGGTGCGCAAGGGTGAGGCCACGCTGTTCCACCTGCGCTGGCTAGAGGCCAATGCCGACGTCGCCGAAGCCGCGCATACGCACGACATCAATGTGCGCGAGATGGCCGAGCGCACCCGCGAGCAGGCTGAAGCTGCGCGCATTCAGGCGATCCGCGCCTCCGAACTACCAGCGTTGCGCGAAGGCGAAGCCCGCGCCGCGGCGGGACTGCAGCGCCTCACCAACGCCCGCGAACAGCTCGATCGCGAGGAAGAGCGCGCCAAGGAGCGTGTCGCCGAGCTCGACCGACGGCTGAATCAGTTTGCCGCCGACATCGCGCGCGAACAGCAGCAGACATCGGACGCCGAGGTCGCACTGCAGCGCCTCGACACCGAGGACGCCGAGCTGAAGGAAGAGATCAAGTCACGCGTCGAAAAGCGCTCCGGCGTCGACGAGCGCGTGTCGGAAGCGGAAGCGACACTGGCTGCCGCCGAGCGCATGTTCGGCGAACTGACCACAGCGCTCGCCGACCTCACCGCCAAGCGCAACCAGTTAGAGGCCGGCGTGCGCACCCATCGCGACCGGCTGGCCCGGCTCGACCAGGAAATCGCCACCGTCCAGGCCGACGAGGAAAAGCTCGCGCAGGAGACCGGCAATCTCGGCGACCTCGACGCGCTCGCCGCCGCCATGGAGACCGCGCAGGAGACGCTGGCGGTATCCGAAGCGGCAGCGCAAGCCAGCGAGACCGGCCACATCGCGGCGCGGCAGAAGCTCGAGGCTTCCCGCGCCCCGCTCACCGAGGCCGAAAAGCGCGTGCAGCGGCTCGAGACCGAAGCGCGCACGATTTCAAAACTCGTCAATGTCGAGACCAAGAATCTGTGGCCGCCGATCATCGACGGCGTCACCGTCGCCAAGGGCTATGAGAAGGCGCTCGGCGCTGTCCTCGGCGACGATCTTGACGCGCCCGTCGATCCCTCCGCGCCGATGCGCTGGACCAATGCCGGTGCAAGCTTCGACGATCCAGCCCTGCCGGACGGCGTGGAGGCGTTGGCTGCGCATGTCGAGGCGCCGCCCGAACTGGCGCGCCGTCTCGCGCAAATCGGCGTCGTGCCGAAGGAGCGCGGCGCTGAGTTCGTTTCGCAATTGAAGACCGGCCAGCGGCTGGTCTCGCTGGAAGGCGACGTCTGGCGCTGGGACGGCTTTGTCGCCGCCGCGCATGCGCCGACCGGCGCCGCTCGGCGTCTCGCCGAACGCGCCCGCCTGGTCGATATCGAACATGAGCTGGAACAGGCCCGCGCCGACGCCGCCGCCAAGCGGCAGGCGCTGGAAGGCGCCGAGGCGGAACTGAAGATGGCATCCGCCGCCGAAACCGCCGCCCGCGAGGCCTGGCGGGCCGCGCAGCGCGAGGCCGATGCGGCGCGCGAACGCCATGCCGCGACCGAGCGCGAGATCAATCGCCACGCCGCGCGCAAATCCGCGCTGACCGAAGCCCATACCCGCCTTGCCGCCGATCGCAGCGAGGCCGAGGCCGCGCATGAGAGCGCCACTGCCGCGCTGACCGAACTGCCGCCGACGGATGAGACGGAAGCGAAACTTAGCGCCGTTCGCACCGAGATCGACGGACACCGCCGCTTTGCCGCGCAGGTGCGGGCCGAAGCCCAGGCGCTGGCGCGCGAAGCAGAGCTGGCCGACAAGCGCGTGCAGGCGATCACGGCTGAACGCACCGAATGGCAGAACCGCAAGCAAAGCTCGGCCTCGCAGGTCGCCACCGTCGAAGCGCGCATCACCGAAGTGACCGCCGAGCGCGCCGAGCTTGAGAATGCGCCGGCTCTGTTTGCCGAAAAGCGCCGCGCGCTGATCAACGAAATCGAATCGGCCGAAGGCGCCCGCCGCGTCGCCGCGGACGCACTGGCCGCCGCTGAAAGCCTGATGGCGGAAACCGACCGCGAAGCCAAAGCCTCGCTCGAAGCCCTCTCCTCTGCCCGCGAAGCCTGCGGCCGCGCCGAAGAGCGCATGGAAGGCACCAAGCGCCGGCTCGCCGACATCGAGCGCGAAATTCACGACATGCTCGAAGTCGAGCCGCATGCCGTAGCTGGGCTCGCCGAGATCGAGCCTGGCGCGGAACTGCCGCCGCTCAACGAGATCGAGGAAAGCCTCGAAAAACTGCGCCGCGACCGCGAGCGGCTTGGCGCCGTCAATCTGCGCGCCGAGGAAGAATTGCGCGAGGTCGAGACCCAGCACACGGCGCTCACCACCGAACGCGACGATCTGGTCGAAGCCATCAAGCGGCTGCGCCAGGGCATCCAGAGCCTCAACAAGGAAGCCCGCGAGCGGCTGTTGACCTCGTTCGAGACCGTCAACGAGCACTTCAAGCGGCTGTTCGTCGAACTGTTCGGCGGCGGCGAAGCGGCGCTTCATCTGATCGAGAGCGACGATCCGCTGGAAGCCGGCCTCGAAATCATCGCCAAACCGCCCGGCAAGAAGCCGCAGACGCTGTCGCTGCTTTCGGGCGGCGAGCAGGCGCTGACGGCGCTGGCGCTGATCTTCGCGGTGTTCCTCACCAACCCGTCGCCGATCTGCGTGCTGGACGAAGTCGACGCGCCGCTCGACGACCACAATGTGGAGCGGTTCTGCAACCTGCTGCACGAGATGACCTCGTCAACGGAAACCCGCTTCATCATCATCACGCACAACCCGATCACGATGGCGCGGATGAACCGGCTGTTCGGCGTTACCATGGCCGAACGCGGCGTCTCGCAACTGGTCTCGGTCGGCCTCGACGACGCCGTGAAGATTTTGGATCAGAACGTGGCGTGAGGGGCGCTGCCTCACCCTGTTGACGTCATCATCCGCGAAGGCGGATGATCCAGTACGCCGTGCTGTCTGTGGAACCTTCAACCGTCTCGGCGTACGGGATGCCCCGCCTTCGCGGGGCATGACGGCAGATAGATGACTTCACCCGACCTACCCGCCGAACTGAAGGCGGCCCTCGACGGCAAGTTGCGCGGCTTCTCGCGCAACGAGGCCGCCGGCCGCGCCGCATCGATCTCTCAGATCTACCGCAGCGGCGGCGGCTCCACGACCATCCGCTCAGAGACGGACGCGCTCGCCTATGCGCTGGCGCGGATGCCCGCAACCTATGCCGCGGTCACTGCCAGCCTGAACGCAACAATCGAGAACAGACCTGAATTCACCCCAAAGACCCTGCTCGACGTCGGCGCCGGGCCGGGCACGGCCACATGGGCTGCGGCCGAAGCATTCCCGTCGCTGACGGACTTCACGCTGCTGGACGCCAACGACGCGCTGCGCACGCTGGCGCTGGACCTTGCCCGCGACAGCACCCGGCTGCGCGGCATCGCTTATGAACGTGGCGAAGCCGGCGCCGCGCTTGCCAAAGCGGATACGGCAGACCTTGTTGTGGCGAGCTACATGATCGGCGAGCTCGGCGAAGCCAAGCAACGCGCGCTCGCCGAACTGTTGTGGCAGAAGACCCACGACACGCTGCTCGTGGTCGAACCCGGCACGCCCGCCGGCTACGCCCGGATCATTGCGCTGCGCGCGCACCTGATCGCCCTTGGCGCGCATGTCGTCGCCCCCTGCCCGCACGACAGACAATGCCCGCTTCAGGCCCCGGACTGGTGCCATTTCACCCAACGCCTGCAGCGGTCGCGCGCGCACAAGCAGGTCAAGGGCGCGGAGCTGCCGTACGAGGACGAGAAATTCGCTTATGTGGCGCTGACGCGCGCGCCGGTTGACGATCGGCGATTTTCCCGCGTGCTGGCGCAACCGATCATCAGCAAGATCGAAATAACCGCCAAGCTCTGCACGCCGGAAGGTCTCTCCTTTACGAAAGTGCCTCGCCGCGCCAAGGCGGGTTATGCCCGTGCGCGCCGCTGGCGGTGGGGCGATGCGGTGAGAGAAGAGAGCTGATCTGGATATCGGTCTCGTGCCCCGGATGCTGCGCAGCGCGCCGCACTTGCGGCGTGGTGCGTTGCTGATCCGGGGCCCATCTCTACCGGCGCGGTGGGTCGGGCTCTGCGGTGCACCGTCAAAGAGACGCTGCACCGCGTCCGGGACACGCAAACCGACACAAATCCGGCCTTGAACTTATCCCGTACCATTTCCGACTAACGCTATACCCACCTCGCAGGCGGGCTGCCGCACGCCCGGTTTTTCGTCTAGTTTCCCTGCCTCTTCGTCCCACAGGAGTTGTCTGCATGTCGACCGGCTGGATCGTTCTCGGCGTCATCGTCATCATCGTGCTGTTTGCGTTCGCTGCGTATAACCGCCTGGTCGCGCTCAGCCAGCGCGTCGGCCAGGCCTTTGCCGACATCGACGTGCAGCTCAAGCAGCGCCACGACCTGATCCCGAACCTGGTCGAGACCGTGAAGGGCTACGCTTCGCACGAGCGCGGCACGCTCGACGACGTTATCAAGGCGCGCAATTCCGCGATGTCGGCGCAGGGGCCGGCGCAAGTCTCCGCGGCAGAGAACCAGTTGAGCGGCGCGCTCGGTCGCCTGATCGCGTTGTCGGAGGCCTATCCGGACCTCAAGGCCAACGCCAATTTCCAGCAGCTCGCTAGCGAACTCTCCGACCTCGAAAACAAGATCGCGGCCAGCCGCCGCTTCTTCAACAACGCGGTCCAGGAATACAACACCGGCATCCAGCAGCTTCCCGCGGCGCTGTTCGCCGGCATGTTCGGCTTCACCCGCAAGGAATTCTTCGACCTCGGCGCCAGCCGCACCGAAGTCGAGACGGTGCCGAGCGTGAAGTTCTGATCGATATGGTACTCCGCTTTCCCCGTCATTCCGGGGCGATGCAAAGCATCGAACTACGATGTGCAATTGCACATCGGAGAATCTCCTCTCCCCAAGGAATCTCAAGATTCCACAATGTGCAATTGCACATTGGGGTTCACGCCGTTGGCGTGCCCCGGAATGACGAGGGATAGCCCATCATGGCCGCGTATGGTCTATACACGCATATCGCATCGAACAAGTTTCGTTCGATGCTGATGCTCGCCGGCCTGTTTCTATTGATCTACGTGCTGGTCTTTGCCGGCGCGCTGGTTGCGGAAGTGGTGCTCAACGGCGGTGCTTCACTCAACTATTATCTGACGCGCGCCTCGCGCGACCTGATCGCAGCTTTCCCCTACGCCACGATTATCGCCGCCTTGTGGATCGTGATCGCCTATTTCTTCCACCAGAACATGATCGACGCCGTGACCGGCGGCGCGAGCGTGACGCGGCAGCAACAGCCGCGGCTCTATAATCTGCTGGAAAACCTTTGCATCTCGCGCGGGATCCCGATGCCGAAACTGAAGGTGATGGACAGCCCGGCGCTGAACGCCTTCGCCACCGGCCTCAACCGGCGGCAATATTCCATTACGGTGACGTCGGGCCTTCTGCAGGCGCTCAACGACCAGGAGATCGAGGCCGTGCTCGGCCACGAGCTCACGCATATCCGCAATGGCGACGTGCAGTTGATGGTAGTCGCCGTCATTATCGCCGGCGTGGTCGGCTTTTTCGGCGAATTGTTCTTTCGCATGTTCACTAACCTGTCGTGGAATTCGAGCGGCAGGGACTGGTCGTCATCGTCTTCGTCATCATCGTCCTCTTCGTCGTCGTCCGATCGCGGCAAGGGGGGCGGCGGCGCAATCATCGCCATCATCATTGCGGTGGTGCTGATCCTGCTGGCCTGGCTGTTGTCGCAGGTCGTCAAGCTGGCGCTATCGCGGTCGCGCGAACTGTTGGCCGACGCCGGCTCGGTCGAACTGACCAAGAACCCCGACGCCATGATCACGGCGCTGCGCAAGATCGAAAATCGCGGCGAACTACCCGGCGCGACGTCTGCAGTCATGGAGCTCTGTGTCGACAATCCGCGCGAAGGCTTTGCCGACCTGTTCGCGACCCATCCGTCGGTGGATGCGCGCGTCAAGGCGCTGGTGCAGTTTGCCGGCGGCCGTGATCCCGGCCCGCTCGCCCTCCCGTCGGATATGGCAGCTGAACCCGATGAGTCGAAGGAATCGCCCACGGAGCAACTCCAACCGCCGGTTCCCCGCGGCCTGTGGAGCGACGCCAGCGAGCCCGCCCGCGTTCCGGACGCGCGCCCCGGCTGCCTGGACGGCCCTTGGGGCCCGCACCGCTAAACGGCTGTCCTGCCGACGCGCCGGATTAACGAATTCCGTGCGGAATAATGGCGACGGCCGTCTAATGAATTGAATTCTCCCTTGTTTCTGCCATGTTCGCGCCCAAAGCAGGGAATGGGGCATGCCGGCCGCTCCCGCGGTCGGAACTGCTGTTTCAAGGGAATTCCATGGCAAAGCCAGTCGTGATTGTGGTGGGCGCCGATAAGGGCGGGGTCGGGAAGACGACCGTGTCGCGGACGCTCCTGGACTATTTCAGCGCCAACAACGTGCCGACCCGGGCATTCGACACCGAATCGCCGCGCGGCACCCTGAAGCGCTTCCACCCGGATATTACCGAGATCGTTGACATGACGACGACCTCGGATCAGATGAAGATCTTCGACACGCTGAACGCGGTCAGTCCCTCGGTCACCGTGATCGACGTCCGCGCCGGACTGCTGTCGCCGGCACTGGCTTCGCTCCGCGACATCGGCTTTCTCGATGCGGCGAAGGCGGGACAGATCACCTTCTCCGTGTTCCATATACTGGGCCCCTCGATCGCCTCGCTGGACGAAATCGCCGAGACCGCGAACTTCATGCAGGGCGCCAAATATTACCTGGTGAAGAACTTCATCAACGACACCCAGTTCTTCCAGTGGGACCAGTCGACCTACAATTCCTATTTCCACCGCATCAAGGACGCCACCGAACTCACGATCCCCAAGCTCAATGAAATGGCCTACGAGCAGGTCGAGGTCTCCTCGGTGCCGTTCCTCAAATTCGTCGCCAACAAGGGCAAGGACGACGAGGCCGCGAACTACTCGTTCGTGCTGCGCGGCTATGTCCGGCACTGGCTCGCCAACGTCTGGAGCGAGTTCGACCGCATCAAGCTGACCGATCTCGTCGGCGCCAAGCCTGGCGTGCGCGGCGGCGAAAAATAGTCGGATAGCCGCCGCGACGGGGCTGGATTAGGCGGAAAATTCCTTTGATATAGCGGGTGATGAGCTCCACGCCTGTCTACATCATCTGCTCGCCCCGGCCGCTGGTCGGGAAGACGCTGCTCGCGCGTCTGTTGAGCGAGTTCCTGCTGCTGAAGGATGGGACGGTATCTTCCTTCGACATCAACTTGAAGGAACCATCGCTGCTCGAGTATCTGCCGCGCATCACTGAGACGGCCGACGTGGTGGACACCTATGGCAAGATGCAGCTCATGGATCACCTGATCGTCAACGACGGTATCGCCAAGGTGATCGACCTCGGCTTTCATGCGTTCGACGAGTTCTTCAAGATGATCAACGAGATTGGCTTCCTGAAGGAGGCCGCGCGGCGTGGCGTCGCGCCGATCATCCTGTTCGTTGCCGATACCGACCGCGTTTCCGCGCGCGCCTATTCGACGTTACGGGAGCAGATCCCGCTGAACGCGCTGATTGCGGTCGACAACGAGTACGTGGTGCGTGGCGAACTGCCCGAGGCGATGGGTTTGGGGCGGGTGCTGCGCATATCGGCGCTGCCCTCGTTCCTGAAGACCTATATCGACCGCCTGACCTTTTCCTTTACCGACTATTTGCGCAACGAGCGGGATACGTCGACCGAGCTGCACCAGTGGATCCGCAGGAACTACACCAGTTTTCGCGAGCTCGAGTTCAGCCTGCTCCCGCAGCGGCAGTGAAGTCCGCGCCGCGACCGGAATTTTCACCCGGGTAATATTGACGCACGCCGCAAAGCGGCACGCAGCATCCGGGGAACGGCCAACTGTCGGGATTCAATGCCCCTCGAACGCCATCAGCGTACGCACCGGCACTTCCATCGCGCGCAATTTGGCGGCGCCGCCGAGATCGGGCAGATCGATGATGAAGCAGGCCGCGACCACGTTGGCGCCGATCTGGCGCAGCAATTTCACCGCGCCTTCCGCGGTGCCGCCGGTGGCGATGAGATCGTCGACCAGGATGACGCGCTCGCCGGGATGGACCGCGTCGGCATGCATTTCCATTTCATCGAGGCCGTATTCCAGCGAATAGGCGATCCGCACGGTGGTATGCGGCAGCTTGCCCTTTTTTCGGATCGGCACAAAGCCGGCGGAAACCTGATGCGCGACCGCGCCGCCGAGGATGAATCCCCTCGCCTCGATGCCGGCGACCTTGTCGATCTTCAATCCAGCCCACGGCTGCACCAGCTCATCGACGGCACGACGAAAGGCGCGCGCATCTGCCAGCAGGGTCGTGATGTCGCGAAACAGAATGCCCTTTTTCGGGTAGTCCGGAATTGTGCGGACGGTGGCCTTGATGTCGTGATCGAATGTCATTGGTTTTTCTCAACCCCTCGTTTGTTCACCGTCATTGCGAGCGAAGCGAAGCAATCCACAGCGCCGCATCGAGAAAGAATGGATTGCTTCGTCGCTTACGCTCCTCGCAATGACGGCTGCCTTCAATTCGCATTCAGCCGAAACGCATTCTCGACGATACGCAGCCCCACCTCGCCGCCGAGCGACATCAGCGATTCCGGGTGAAACTGCACGCCGCCGACCGGCAGGATCTTGTGTTCGATCGCCATCGCGACGCCGTCCTCCGTGGTCGCGGTGACTTCGAGAACATCGGGCACGCTGTCGCGCTCGACATAGAGCGAATGGTAGCGGCCGATCACGATCTCATTCGGCAGGTTCTGCATCAAGCGCCCGCCGCGCACCTGAACCCGCGATGGCCGTCCATGCGCCGGCTGGGTGAGCTGACCAAGCTGGCCGCCAAAATATTCGCCGATCGCCTGCACGCCGAGACAGACACCGAAGATCGGCAGTTTCCGGTCCAGCGCCGTGCCTATGGTCTTCGAGATTCCAAAATTTTCAGGGCGACCCGGGCCCGGCGACAATACCAGGAGATCCCAGCCCTTCCGCTTCAGCATCTCCTGTGCATGCACGTGCCGGACCACGGTCACGCTTGCGCCGACCTGCCGGAAATAATCCGCCAGCATATGAACGAAACTGTCGTCGTGATCGATCAAGAGCACCTTGCGGCCCGAACCGGTCGCATCGGGTGCAAAGGTCGACAGCGGCTTCGGCGCGTCGCCCCGAAGCGCCTGGAACAGCGCGGCCGCTTTCACTTGGCACTCGCGGTCTTCGGCGGCCGGATCGGAATCGAACAGGCAGGTGGCGCCGACGCGCACCTCGGCCAGCCCATCCTTCATGCGGATGGTACGGATGGTCAGCCCGGTGTTGATGCTGCCGTCGAAATTCACGGCGCCGATCGCGCCGGCGTACCAGCGCCGCGACGAGCGCTCATTGTCCTCGACGAACTGCATCGCCCACAGTTTCGGCGCCCCCGTCACGGTAACTGCCCAGGCGTGGGTCAGGAAGGCATCCAGCGCATCAAAGCCCGGGCGCAGCATGCCTTCGACATGGTCAACGGTGTGGAACAGTTTCGAATAGGTCTCGATCTGCCGCCGCGCCAGCACCTTGATCGTGCCGGGGATGCAGACCCGCGCCTTATCGTTGCGGTCGACGTCGGTGCACATGTTGAGCTCGAACTCGTCCTTTTCCGAGTTCAGTAATTGCCTGATTTGCTCGGCATCGCCGATCGCATCAACGCCGCGCGCGATGGTGCCCGAAATCGGGCAGGTCTCGACACGGCGGCCGTCGGAGCGAACAAACATCTCCGGCGAGGCCGACACCAAAAATTCGCCGTCCCCGAGATTCATCAGCGCGCCATAGGGCGACGGGTTGATGCGGCAGAGCCGCTGGAACACTTCCGCCGGCGAACGCTCGCAGGGCTCGGCGAAGAGTTGCCCTGGCACCGCCTCGAACAGGTCGCCGCGGGCGAACGCCGCGCGCGCGACCTCGACCGTCGCCTGATATTCGCCGGGCGCGTGGTCGGCAAAGCCTTGCCGCGGTGCTTTAACGTAAATGCTCTCGGCGGTCTCGCGCGGCAGACCTTGGGTGGACTTCCCCTTCCACGAGAAATCGTAGCTCAGCACGACGCCGCGGCCGGTCGCACGGTCGTAGGCCAAAAGGCGATCCGGTACGTAGAGCACGATGTCGCGCTGGTCAGCCTCCCGCGCCCGCTTCTGCACGAGGTCCTCGATTTGGAACACGAGGTCATAGGCGAAGGCGCCGAACAGGCCGAGCAGCGGATCGTCATTTGCGGTGAAGGCAGCGACGAGATCGCGGACCAGCGACATCACGCTGGCACGGCGGGTGCGCTGGTCTTCCTCGACCGGCGCGGCGCCGCGGATGATGTGGCCGGCCAGCCGCGTCGGGCTTCGCTCCGAAATGACGACGCAGGGCTCGCGCAGCACGTCTCCGAGAAAGGCGATCAGCACCTCGCCGCGCGCGTTCAGCGCCTGGAGCGAGAAATTCGAGCCGGCCGTTTCCAGCACCAGCGGCGGATCGGCAAAGCCGAGGTCAAAGCTTTCATAACGCCCCGGCACCGTGGTGCCGGAGGACAGCACCACGCCGCGGCGGCGATCGAGCAGATCGATCAGGTCGTCAAGGCGCTTGGCGTTGCCGGTGAATTGCTCGACGGCGCGCGAAACTGCCAGACCGCCGCTGGTCCGGTATTCGCTGTGCTCGGGCAGGGAGAAGGCTGTCCTATTCATGTGATCCTCTTACGAAACTTCGGGAGGGCGCGCCACACAGGACAAACGAAGGGACCGTCGCACTGCGATGGCGACCTTCGACGATTGAAAAATGAAATCGCACCGGCCACCTCTTAGGAGGTGCGCCACCAGAGACGGGAAGGGGTAACGACGGTGCTCATGGGAACCTTATCACCATCCGGCGGAGGCGATGTCAAGGGAGGGGATGGGCCGAGACGCCCGCCCCAAGCCGAACTTTGGGTGTCGGGCGGCACCAAACTTGCGTAGGATTTGAGCAAGCAGCGGCGCTTTCAATGCGCAAAGACTGCAACCGATGGAGGCAAGGATGACACTGCTGGGTCTGGGATATGCCGGCTTCGGATCTGATAGCCTCGAGGACTGGCGGCAGTTCGGGACCGGTCTCGTCGGGCTGCAGGCAGTCGAGCGTAGCAATTCACTGCTGGCGTTCCGGATGGATGACCGCAAGCAGCGCATCGTCATCGATCGCGCAATGGGCGAAGGCACGCGTTTCTTCGGCTGGGAGGTCGCAGATGCCGCAGCGCTTGATGCGCTGGCGGCGCGGCTGGAAACGGCCGGCGTGCATGTTGTAGCTGAACCGCAGACGCGGGCCGACGCGCGCCGCGTGCGCAGCCTGATTTCGTTCCAAGATCCCGCCGGCAACCGGCTGGAGGCGTTCTACGGCGCGGAGATCGACGACACGCCTTTCATACCGGGGCGGTCGATCTCGGGCTTCCGCACTGGCCCGCTTGGGCTCGGGCACGCCGTGCTGACGGTGGAGAACATCAAACCGGTCATGGCGTTCTATGTCGACGTGCTCGGCTTCGGCCTCTCCGACTACATCTCAAAACCGTTCCGCGCCTACTTCTTCCACGTCAACGCGCGGCATCATAGCCTCGCGTTGATCGAGACCGGCAGGAACGGCATGCATCATCTGATGGTGGAATTGTTCTCGCTCGACGATGTCGGCCAGTGCTACGACATTGCGCAGACGGAGGAAGGCCGCGTCAGCGTCACGCTCGGCCGGCACACCAACGATTTCATGACCTCGTTCTACGCCAAGACACCGTCGTCCTTCATGATCGAGTGCGGCTGGGGCGGCCGCGAAATCGATCCCGCGACATGGCAGCCGGTCGAGATGCATGACGGCCCGAGCCTGTGGGGCCACGAGCGCGTCTGGCTGCCGCCCGAAGACCGCGCAGTCGCGCGCGAGATGCGCCTGCGCGCCGCAGCCTCTGGCCTGCGCGCGCCGGTGCAGGTGATGGAGGGCAATTACAAGCTGATGTCGGGGACGTGCCCGTGGTGGGACGGGGTGCGCGAGGGCTGACAATGAAGGGCAAATCTTAGAATTCATCCGCCCCTGGCGTGTCGCGGCGACCATGCCGGACATGCACGACGACCAAATCATCGCCGAGAATGTGGTAGTAGACGAGCAACGAATAGCGGGCCGTTGGAAGCACGCGAACGCCGGGAATGTCTGTCTCTCGTCCAACTCCGGGATGTTCAGCTATTAGCCGACCTGTGATGCGTATTTGATTAACGACTGCAGAAGCTGCGCGCGGACTGTGTTGCGAAATGTACTCGTGGATTTCGGCAATGTCAGCGCGGGCACGCGGCGCGTACCGTAGTCTCACAGGCCACACTTCGCCCAAAGTGCTGCCATTTCTTCTTCGCTGACAAATTCACCGCGCCGAGCCTGTCCAATACCTTCAAGCACTGCAGCGCGGTGTGCTTCCGGCACAACGAACGGATCGCCGCTGGCGGCAGCAATCTGTTCGAGTACCTCCGCGGCATAGGCTTGCCGATCTTCGGGTAGCTTTCGTACCTTTTCGATAGCGTCTTCGAGAACCTTGGTCATTGCAGCATCCTAACGCAACACGGAATGAAATGCGAGGAGGAGCCTCACCTCGCGACGGTGCTCGCGCGGAAACAGCCGATATGCGGCTACTCCCGATAACACCCGCTCTCGATCTCCTCGATCAGGCCGCATGCGGCCGGCCGCCATCCAAGTTCCTGCCGCGCGCGTTTCGCCCGCACCCTGCTATTCGAAGCCATCGTATCCTCTGCAGTACCCTCGCCCCATTCGGCGGCAGCCTCCTGCATCGACATCGCCGTTGGCGATCCCGCAAAACCCAGCATGCGGTTGATGGCCTCACACACTTCACGCATCGAGCTCTCGCCGTTTTCGGCGAAATAGAACGCACCGGCTGGCGCCTTCCCGATCGCGAGCGCATAGAGCGGCACGAGATCGTCGATATGCACGTTGGACCAGATGTTCTCGCCGGGGCCGGCATGCGTGGCATTGCCGCGCTTTTTGGCCAGCTTGATCAGCAACGGCACCTGCACGCTGTCGCGCCCTGCCCCGTGGCCGATGCCGTAGATCAGGCTCGGACAGATGATGACTGGGCGGCAGCCCTTGTCGTGAAAGCCGAGTATGAAGTGGTTCAGCTCGACCCGTGCGGCGCGCGCGGGCGACGGCGTGATCGGCGTATCTTCGTCGAAGATGTCATCGGAGCGCTCGCCGCGGGAGCGGCTGCCGACGATGCTCGATCCTGATGTGTGGATGAAGGACTTGCCGCTTCCGGCGAGAGCATCGAGCAGTGCGACGACGGCGCCCTTGTGGTCGGCACTTGCGGCGTTCACAACAACATCGGCCGCCTGCGCAGCGCGCGCGAGAACTTGCGCGTCATCCAGCGTGCCCATCACCGGCTCAATGCCGAACGCACGAACGGCATCTGCCTTTTCGCGGGAGCGAACAAGACCGGTGACCTGATGGCCGGCGGCGACGAGATGAGCCGCAACCGACCCGCCGATATAGCCCGATGCGCCGGTGCAAAAGATTTTCATGCGCGGCCACCCGCCTTTGCTGAGATGCGCTCAACTTAGCCGAGATGCTTCCTGAAAAACTCCGTCGCCCGGCCCCAGGCGAGCTCGGCGGCCTCGCGATCATGCACGGCCATGCGCTGCTCGTTCACGAAGGCATGTTCAGCATCGTAGCGGAACAGCTCGAGCGACTTGCCGGCGTCCTTCATCGCCTTCTCGAAGGCGTCGACCGCGGCCGGCGTGCACCAATCGTCCTTGTTGGCGAAATGCGCCTGCAGCGGGATCTTCACGTCGGCCGGTTTGGCGGCCTGCTCCGGCGGGATACCGTAGAACACGACGCCCGCCGCTAGCTCCGGAATCTTGGTCGCGCCGATGATGGTCACGGCGCCGCCGAGGCAGAAGCCGGTGAGACCCACCTTCGCGCCATTGCGTGCGAGATATTGCGCGGCGCCACGTACATTTTGAGTAGTGGCGTCCATGAAATCGAGCGAGGTCATCTGCGCGTTGGCCGCCTCCGTATCGTGATACGGCACCACGACGCCCTTGTAGAGATCGGGCGCCAGCGCATCGAAGCCGGCCATCGCAAAGCGGTCGCACAGGCCCTTGATGTTCTCCGACAGGCCCCACCATTCCTGCACCACCACCACGCCCGGCGCGTTGCCGCGCGCGGCATTGGCGAGATAGCCGGCGGTTTCCTTGCCGTCCGGACGCTTGAAGGTGATGTGGGTGCCCATGGGTTCCTCCGGGACTGCTTCTTGAACGTGATGCTTGCGGCCATTTTGGCGGCTGCAAGAGCCGGACGCAATCGCCTGTCGGCGCATTGCTGCGCCCAATAAAAAAGCCCCCGCAGGGGCTTTTCCGAATTGCGGTAAAGACGCCGTGATCAGTGGGCGTTGGCCCAGACCTTCTTCTTGGTGAAGTACAGCAAGACGGTGAGCACGATCAGGAACACGAACACCTGGAGGCCGATCTGCTTGCGCGCCTCCATGTGCGGCTCTGCGGCCCACATCAGGAAGTGGGTGACGTCCTTGGCGTATTGCGCAACCGTGGCCGGCGAGCCGTCGTCGTAGGTGACCTGGCCGTCGTTCAACGGCTTCGGCATCTTGATAGCGTGGCCGGGGAAGTAGGTGTTGTAATAGGAACCTTCCGGCAGATTGAAGCCAGCCGGCGGCTTGTCTTCATAGCCCTGCAACAGCGCCGTGAGGTAATCCGGTCCCTGCTCCTGATACTGGGTAAAGAAATCGATCAGGAACATCGGGAAGCCACGGCCGTAGCTGCGCGCCTTGGTGATCAGCGACAGGTCCGGGGGAAAGGCGCCGCCATTGGCCGCACGCGCCGCCTGCTCGTTGGGGAACGGCGATGGGAAATAATCGGCGGGCCGGCCCGGCCGCTCGAACATCTCGCCCTGGTCGTTCGGGCCGTCCTTGACCTTGTACTCGGAGGCGAACGCCTGGGCCTGGGCCACCGAATAGCCGGGACCGCCGGGTTCAGCGAGATTGCGGAAGGCGACAAACGAGAGGCCATGGCAGGACGCGCAGACTTCCTTGTAGACCTTCAAGCCGCGCTGCATGGCGCCGCGGTCGAACTTGCCGAACGGGCCTGCAAACGACCATTTCTGCGCCGGCGGCTTGGTGCTGCCTTCGGCGGCGCGGGCGCTCTCGGCGCCGCCCAGAAGCAGACCGCCGGCCACCATCAGCGCGATCACGGTCGAGACCATCGGCGCAGGCTTGCCGCCCGTCTTTGCCAGCACGTCGTCCGCGATCGAGTTCGGCACCGGACGGGGCTTCTCGATCCGCGCCAGCAACGGCAGCAGGATCAGGAAATAGGCGAAGTAGAGGAAGGTCAGGATGCGGCCGACGATAACATAGATGCCTTCCGGCGGCTGCGCGCCGAGATAGCCGAGGCCGATGCAGACCACAACGAACATCCAGAAGAACTGCTTGGCCAGCGGGCGGTACTTCGACGAGCGCGTTTTGGCGCTGTCGAGCCAGGGCAGGAACGCCAGAATGATGATCGCACCGAACATCGCCACGACGCCGGCAAGCTTGTTCGGGATCGAGCGCAGGATGGCGTAGAACGGCAGATAGTACCATTCCGGCACGATGTGCGCGGGCGTTACAGCGGGATTAGCCGGAATGTAGTTCTCGGCGTCACCGAGATAGTTCGGCATGTAGAAGATGAACCATGCGAAGAACAGCATGAAACAGGAGACGCCGAACATGTCCTTCATGGTCGCGTAAGGCGTGAACGGCACCGTGTCCTTTTCGGTCTTCGGCTCGACGCCGGCCGGATTGTTCTGGCCCGCCACATGCAGCGCCCAGATGTGCAGCACGACCACGCCGGCGATCACGAACGGCAGCAGGTAGTGCAGCGAGAAGAACCGATTCAGCGTCGGATTGCCGACCGAATAGCCGCCCCACAACAGCGTCACGATGCTCTCGCCGAAATACGGCACGGCCGAGAACAGGTTGGTGATGACGGTGGCTCCCCAGAAGCTCATCTGGCCCCACGGCAACACGTAACCCATGAAGCCGGTCGCCATCATCAGGAGATAGATGATGACGCCGAGGATCCACAGCACTTCACGCGGCTCCTTGTACGACCCGTAATAGAGGCCGCGGAACATGTGAATGTAGACGGCGAAGAAGAACATCGAGGCGCCGCTGGCGTGGATGTTGCGCAGCAGCCAGCCGTAGTTGACGTCGCGGACGATGAACTGGACCGACTTGAAGGCGAGATCGGCATGCGGCGTGTAGTGCATCGCCAGGATCACGCCGGTCAGGATCTGAACACCCAGCATGAACGAAAGGATCGCGCCGAACGTCCACCAGTAGTTCAGATTACGCGGCGTCGGATACGCCACGAACGAGGAATGCATGAGTCCCATGATCGGGAGGCGCCGTTCGATCCACTTCAAGGCGGGATTGGTCGGCTGGAAATCGGATGGTCCGCTCATTGATGCGATCCTGAGGAAGTAAAACGACGCGACGACTTAAGGGGGGTCTCGGACTGGCGTCCGAGCCCTTAGCCGATCTGGATTTTGGTATCGGAAACGAAGGTGTAGGGTGGCACGGCCAGATTGGTCGGCGCGGGTCCCTGACGGATGCGGCCCGAGGTGTCGTACACCGAACCGTGGCAGGGGCAGAAGAAGCCGTTGTAGGCGCCCTCATTGGCGATCGGGATACAGCCGAGATGCGTGCAGATGCCGACCACGACCAGCCACTGGTCATGGCCCGGCTTAACCCGCTGCTCATCGCTCTGCGGATCGGGCAGGCTCGATACCGGCACCTTGCGGGCCTCTTCGATCTGCTTCTTGGTTCGATGGCTGATGTAGATCGGCTTGCCGCGCCAGAACACCTTGATGTCCTGTCCTTCGGCGATCGGGGTCAGGTCGACCTCGATCGGTGCACCTGCCGCGACCGTCGAGGCATCCGGACTCATCTGGGAAACCAGCGGCACCACCGTGGCGGCCCCGCCTACGGCGGCGACGGCTCCCGTTGCAACATAAAGGAAATCACGGCGTGTCGGATTGTCCGCCGAAGACGCTGTCGTCACGATCTCAAGCCCTTTCTTATCTGCAACCAGCGGAACCGCCCCGGACCCGCGCAAACGCGCGCCCCGGAGGAGGCTGCCGGCGCCCGCGGCCCCCGCGGCGGCAGAAAAAACCGCTTTTCCTCCCCCATTCCGGCGGAACAAGCAGTCCAGAATCGTTCTATTGGCACCCTTGCCGTGAGAGCGCAAGCCCGCTATCGGCTCGCAAGCGTGCAATGCACTAAATCAGCGCCCGACCGTGATTATTCAGTCATTTCATCCGCGCGTCCGAAGCCTAGACACATGCATATCGCCCTCTTCCAGCCCGATATTCCCCAGAACACCGGGACGATTCTGCGCCTGTGTGCATGCCTGGGCGTGGCCGCCCATATTATAGAGCCGGCCGGATTTGCGACCTCGGACCGCCATTTCCGCCGGGCGGGAATGGACTATCTAGATCATGTCGCCATCACGCGCCATGACTCATGGCAAAAATTCGAGCAATGGCGTAACGAGGCGGGTTTCCGGCTGGTGCTGTTTACGACCAAGGGCTCCAGTTCCTATCTGGATTTCAACTACCGGCCGGACGATGTGCTGCTGTTCGGGCGCGAATCCGCAGGGGTTACCGCCGAAGTTGTGTCTGCCGCCGATGCGCGGCTGGTGATTCCAATCAGGCCGGGCTTGCGTTCGCTCAATGTCGCCATGGCCGCCGCCATGGCATTAGGCGAGGCGCTGCGGCAGACCGGTTCCGCGGTACAAGCGGACGCGGTTCTCAAGGAGAGATGGTGAGCTACGCGGTCAAAGAGATATTTCTGACCTTGCAGGGCGAAGGCGCGCATGCGGGCCGCGCGGCGGTGTTTTGCCGCTTTTCCGGCTGCAATCTCTGGAGCGGCCGCGAGCAGGACCGCGCCAGCGCCATCTGCAAGTTCTGCGATACCGACTTTGTCGGCACCGACGGCACGCTCGGGGGCCGCTATGCATCGGCGGACGAACTCGCCGATACTATCGCCGGGCAATGGACGGGCGACAGCACCAACCGCTATGTGGTCCTGACCGGCGGCGAGCCGCTGCTGCAGGTCGATCCCGCCTTCATCGATGCACTGCATGCGCGCGGCTTCGCCATTGGTATCGAGACCAACGGCACGATCGAGCCGCCCGAAGGGGTGGACTGGGTCTGCGTCAGTCCGAAAGCCGGCGCCGATCTTGTGGTGCGCCGCGGTCACGAATTGAAGCTGGTCTATCCGCAGGCGGGCGCGCCGCCGGAAAATTTTGCGGACCTCGATTTCGAGCGCTTTTCGCTGCAGCCGATGGATGGGCCCGACGTGATCGAGAACACCGCGCGTGCGGTCGATTACTGCCTACGCCATCCGCAATGGCGGCTCAGCCTGCAGACGCACAAGACACTTGGCATCAGATAGGATGTAGATTTTCAAGATGTGGGAATTGACGAAATCGTTTCGCTTCGAAGCTGCGCATTCCCTGAAGGGAACAACCTTCGGCGCGGCCAGCGAGGAAATTCACGGCCACTCGTTTCGCGCCGAAGTGAGCGTGCGCGGCACGCCCGACCCGGAAACCGGCATGGTGCTGGATCTCGGCCTGCTCGAACGCAGCATGGAAGAAGTCCGGAAAACCCTCGACCACAAGCTCCTCAACAACGTCGAGGCGCTGGGGACGCCGACGCTGGAGAACATTTCGCGCTACATCTTCGAGCGGGTCCAGCACGCCGGCCAAATCACCCGCGTCAGCGTTCATCGCGACAGTTGCAACGAGAGCTGCACGTATTTCGGGCCGCAGGGCTAGGAGAGATACACTTTTCCGTCATTGCGAGCGGAGCGAAGCAATCCATCGTGCCACGAAAAGAATGGATTGCTTCGCCGCTTCGCTCCTCGCAATGACGGACAGGAAGGACACGGATCGACCGCATGGACATGTCAGTCATCGAGGATCGCAAGACGCGCGCGAGGGCCTGGTTCGAAGCATTGCGCAACGACATCTGCGCGGCCTTCGAGCGGCTCGAAGACGACGCGCCGCCTGCTCTCTATCCCGGCGAACCCGGGCGCTTCGTCCGCACGCCCTGGGACCGCACCGACCACACCGGCAAGCCGGGCGGCGGCGGGGTGATGTCGATGATGCGCGGGCGGCTGTTCGAGAAGGTCGGCGTGCACTGCTCGACCGTGCATGGCGAGTTCGCCCCTGAGTTCCGCGCACAAATTCCGGGCGCGGCTGACGATCCCAGATTCTGGGCATCAGGCATTTCGCTGATCGCGCACATGCGCAACCCACATGTGCCGGCGGTGCACATGAACACCCGCTTCGTGGTCACCACCAAGGCCTGGTTCGGCGGCGGCGCGGACCTGACGCCGGTGCTCGACCGCCGGCGCACCCAGGATGACCCCGACACGCTGGCCTTCCATCAGGCGATGAAAGAGGCATGTGGCGGACCGAACAGCGTCGCCGACTACGACAAGTATAAAAAATGGTGTGACGAATATTTCTATTTGCCGCATCGCAAGGAAGCACGCGGCATCGGTGGCATCTTCTACGACTGGCATGACTCGGGCGACTGGGACGCCGACCTCGCCTTTACCCAGGAGGTCGGCCGCGCCTTCCTGAAAATCTATCCTGAGCTGGTCCGCCGCAATTTCGCCCTTCCTTGGAATGCCGCCGACCGCGAGGAACAGTTGATCCGGCGCGGGCGCTACGTCGAGTTCAATCTGCTCTACGACCGCGGCACGATCTTCGGGCTAAAGACCGGCGGCAATGTGGATTCTATCCTCTCGTCGATGCCGCCAGAGGTAAAGTGGCCATGATCGCATGATTGGTTGTCATGACTGATCGCTATGGTGCGATTCGTGTCATGTAATCCGAGGAGTAGATCATGGATTTGAAACCAGGCGACGTCGTCATTCTGAAGTCCGGCGGCCACCCTCTCAGTGTGGTGGAGGTCAAAGACGGCAACGTTGCGTGCGTATGGATGGGCAATGAAGGCGATCTGTTCCGCGAGACGCTGCCGCTTGCCGTCCTGGAGCTCGCCGAACCCGATACGTCAGAGGACGACGAAGAAGACGACGAGGACGAGGACGAAGAGGAAGCCGAGGACGAGGAAGAGGACGACCGCGCCAACAAGGTTGCGTGAGGCACTTTTTGACGCCGCCGGATTGATGGTCCGGCGGCGTCGTTTCCCGGGATTGGACCCGGTGCGGGTGATCTGATATTCGCGGCAAGTCCGTCGCTGCTTCCGGCGGCCGACGATGCTCGAAGTGAGATGGCCGCGAAACAATGACCCACCTGCCCCGCGCGATGCTGATCGATATGGATGACACCATCCTGTCGGCCTATGGCCGCCCGGAGATCGCCTGGCACAATGTCACGTCCGAGTTCGCCGCCGAGTTCGCGCCCCTGACCTCGCAGCAGGTTGCCGCCGCCGTTCTGGATTCCGCGCGGAAATTCTGGGCCGTTGCCGAAGCCGAATGGCGGCTGAAGCTCGATG
Source organism: Bradyrhizobium sp. 157 (assembly GCF_023073815.1). NCBI lineage: Bacteria > Pseudomonadati > Pseudomonadota > Alphaproteobacteria > Hyphomicrobiales > Nitrobacteraceae > Bradyrhizobium > Bradyrhizobium sp. 157. Next base: position 57,734 of record NZ_JADPKF010000013.1, read on the forward strand.
AAGCTCGGCGCGTCACCGTCAGGAACGGATTTGCCGCGCTTGCCGAAGGCGGTCACGTTTTGCCTGAAGACCTCGCGATACGGTTGGCAGATCGCTTCACCGCCTACCGAGAAGAGGAAATGTTCGTTTTCCCCGGCGCGCATGACGCCATCGACGAACTGAAGGCCCGCGGCGTCAAGCTGGCGCTGGTGACGAATGGCGCCGCAGGTGCCCAGCGCGCCAAGGTCGAGCGCTTTGCGCTGTCGCACCGCTTCGATCACATCCAGATCGAGGGCGAGCACGGTTTCGGCAAGCCGGATGAGCGCGCCTATCTGCACGCGATGCAGGCGCTCGGCGTCACCGCACCCGAGACCTGGATGATCGGCGACAATCTGGAATGGGAAGTGGTGGCGCCGCAGCGGCTCGGCATCTACGCTATCTGGATCGACGTGCATGGCGACGGCCTGCCGCCGGATTCCACCGTGAAGCCCGACCGCATCATTCGCTCGCTGCCGGAGCTGCTGCCCCGCAAGGGGTGAAAGAGCGTCAGAAGTTCCACTATCGGCTCACCGCGGCATTACACGATCGCGTGCAATGTGCGTTGCCTCACAGTGCGGTAGCCCGCAATCGCAGATCGTACCGGCGTTGGTCGAAGGTTGAAGTCCGTGGGATGGGAGTTCACCAATGCCGAACGACGACACGCACAAGCAGCCGCCTGCGGCAGACGATATCGCACCAAAATCCGCCCCGCTCAGGTGGCTCTGGAAGTTCAATCACGGGCTCGACATCGTCAAAGGGCTGTCGATGGTTACCGTGGCGAGCAGCCTTGTGGTCGGCTATTTCCAGTACCTCAACGCCTATCAGGAGAAGGTCGGGAGCCAAGCCAAGGAAGACATGGCTGCGGCGACAGCGACGTATACTGAGATTTCGCGCGCATTCGCCGAAATGCAGGCATTGCAGCAAACCCTGTATTCCGGTTTCACGCGCGCCGTCAGGGAAAAGTTCGACGCCAGCGACAAGGCGCTCGACACCAAGAATGCGCAGGCGATTTCCGAGCGTTACGAAAAGGCGCGGATCGCACTGCGCGAAAATATCGACGTGCTGACGCGAAAGGCGGAAGTCTATATCGACTGGGCAAGCAATACCTATCGCGACCCGGCCGAGAAGCATAACATCGGCAACGATCCGCTGTCACGGCAGGTGTTGCGCGACTACGCCTTGGACTGTTCCGACAAGTACAATTTTCCGGCGTTCGGAAACGTGCATGCCGAGGACGATACGCCCACCAAGGAAGTTGCAGACGATGAATATTGCGCAATCGCCGAGAAACGGGGCGTCGACGACCGGACCAAGCCCAAAGATGCATTCGTCCGGATCTGCGCTGGCCCTCAGGACAGGGCAGCAAAGCGAATCTATTGGTACAGCGCCAAGCACCATGTCCTGACGATGCACTACTGCTTCGAGGCCGCGCACGACAGACTAGCAGCAGCGCGGCAATGGGCCTCCCGAAGCGATCGGGACATCGCGAAGGAGAAGGAAATCGTCGAGCGCGAGAAAGAGATCAATGCCCAACTGGACGATCTGGCCGGCCGGGTCAGCGCGTTCAGCAGCCTGGCGCTGCATCAGATGGAGCGAATTCGGGTGAAGTACCGTCCGGTCGGCTTCCTGTGCAGCGTGCCGCTCGTCCGCAACATACCGAACATCAACTGCTTCCCGATCCGCACGGCATCGCTCACACATTGATCAGTGCCGCAGCGCCGCGGTGATCATGACGAGGCCGCCGACCATCACGGCGGCGTCGAGGATCGCGGTGTGGATGTGCACCGGCATGCGCTCGACGAAAGCTTTTGCGAGGAACGCGCCGGGAATCGCGATGGCACCGATCAAGAGAGCAAAGGCCAGCACCTGCGCGGTGACGACGCCGGCAAGGCCGAACACCGAAATCTTGATGAGACCGGTCACGACCGAGATCACCGCATCGGTAGCGATCACGGCAGCTCCCTCGAGACCAGACGCCATCAACAACGACAGCAGGATCACCCCGGAACCTGATGTGCCGCCGACCACCACACCATAACCCACCGCGCTGACACCAAGGCCGGTGTCGCCGATCCTGATATCGCAATGCTTGGCCAGCCGGCGTAGCGGCACGCTCAGGACCAGCATGCCGCCGATTACGAGCGCCGCACCGGCGCTGGTCAGCCGCGTGTAGCCATAGGCGCCGAGCGCTGTTGTGAGCATGGCGGCGCCGATCACGATCAGCGCGCGCCGCCGGTCCGCGTAACGAAAATACGCCACGAAGCGGCTGATATTGGTGAAGATCGCTGAGATCGCGATGATCGGCACCACGGGCTCGGCGCCGACCAGCGGCACGAGGACCAGCGGCATCAAGGCGCCGGTACCATAGCCGGCAAGCCCGCCGATGACGGAGGCCAATAGCGCCATGCCTCCAACCAGCACGAGTTGACCTAGTGAAACATCGGCAAACCCGGCCAGAATATTCACAGCCGGTGATCGCGGGTGAAACGGGCGGCGGCCTGGTCGGCGATCGCGGCAAGCGCGGATGGTTCAAGCGGAAAATCCGCGGCCAACCAGGCGTCTTCCGCAAGCGTCAGCACGTGACCGAGGCCGGGACCTTCGGCAATGCCGCGGGAGATGAAGTCGGCCGCTTTCAGCGGAAATTTCGGCGCGCTCCAGCGCTGCGGCAACGTTGCAAGCTCACGCCAGCGCGCGGCGCCATTATCGATGCCGCCTGCCCGCGCCCACGCCAGCATCAGCCGGTCGCGGTAGGGAGCCTCGCCGAGCCGATAGAGAAGCTGCCGCGCTCGCGCGTCGTCCTTGCTCGCAAGCCGCCACCAGCGATGGCCCATCGAATCCAGCGCTTTGGCCTCCGCGTTGGAAAGCCGAAGCCGCGCCGAGACGCGCCTGGCGTCCTCGGTGACGGCGACCGTAAGCGCGGCGAGCCGGCGCACGGCGCTCGGCGGCAGGCCCAGCGCCCGTTCAGCCGCGATCATCGCCGCGAATGTCCCCGTGTAGGCGACGCCGCCGAAGATCAGCAGCAGCAGGCCGGCATCCGCCATCGCCTGCACCGAAACCGCGGCGCCTTCTGCGATCAACAGCTTCAACATCTCCATACGCACGCGTTCGGCGGAAAGGCTCGAAAGCCCCGCGCGCCCGTCGATGCAGGCGAGATATCCGGCACGATCGGGCTCGCCCGTCCCGTAGGCGGCATGCATGCGAAAGAAGCGCAGGATGCGCAAAGAATCCTCGGCGATGCGCTGTCCGGCGTCGCCGATGAAACGCACGCGTTTGGCCTGGATATCGGCAAGCCCGCCGACATGGTCATGCACGACGCCCTCGGCGTCGACGGAAAGCCCGTTGAGGGTGAAATCGCGCCGTTCCGCATCGCGAACCCAGTTGCGCCCGAACGCAACCCTGGCCTTGCGGCCAAAGGTCTCGGTGTCCTCACGCAAGGTCGTAACCTCGAATGGGTGAGATTCGACGACCAGCGTGACCGTGCCGTGGTCGATCCCGGTCGGGACGCATTTGATGCCGGCCGCCTTGGCGCGGCGGACGACCTCGTCGGGCAACGCCGTTGTCGCGATATCGACATCGCCGAGAGGAATTTTCAGAAGCGCATTGCGCACGGCGCCGCCGATCACGCGGGCTTCCTCGCCATCGCCATTGAGCAACGCGAGCACGCGCGCGGCCGGACCGGATCTGAGCCAGGGCGCGTCCAACAGCACGCGTGCCTCGCTCATTTCTCCCCCCCGTGAACCAGCTTGCCGTCTTCCAGCTGCGCCGGAACATAGGTCGAATTCGGCGGTGCGCCGGAAAACTGCGCCAGCAGGACGAAGCTGATGGCGACCAGCAGCAGCGATCCCAGCGCTAGTTTGGCAACAAGATGTGCCGGCCAGGAGGAGGACGCGAAGACGCCGGAACGAGTGGCAATCAGGAACAGCGCGTAGACCGCGAACGGGATCAGGAATATTGCGATTTCGGTTAGAATCGGACGGATCATGCGAGATAAATCCGCTCATATAGCACGCGAAGGATCCCCGCGGTCGCGCCCCATATGTAACGCTCGGCGAACGGCATGGCATAATAGGAGCGCTCCATGCCGCGGAATTCCTTGGAATGGATCTGATGGTTCTCGGGATTCATCAGGAAAGCCAGCGGGACCTCGAAGGCGTCGACCACCTCGCCTTCGTTGATCGTCAGCTCAAAGCCGGGCTTCACACGCGCCACTGTCGGCAGGATACGAAACCCGAAGGCGGTTCCATAAAGATCGAGATAGCCGATCGGCTCGATGAACTCGCGCTTGAGACCGACTTCCTCCTCCGCCTCGCGCAAGGCGGCATCGAGCGGCGAAGCGTCGGTTGCATCGATCTTGCCGCCCGGAAAGGAAATCTGGCCGGCGTGGCTGGAAAGATGCGGCGAGCGCTGCGTGAGCAATACGGTCGGCTCGCGATGATCGACCACCGGGATCAACACTGCCGCCGGGCGCACCGGCTGCTCGCGCGCGATGATCTCAAGCATGCGGTCGTTGCCCGCATCACCAGTCCGCGGAACGATGTTGGGATCGACCAGACCGGGCGGCACGTCGAAGTTCAGCCGGGCCTTGCTTCGCGCGAAGAACTCGGTCGAGTTGACCGGAGCCGCCGCTTCCATCTTCTTCAGCATCGGCTCGTTCAAACCGCATCCCTCATCTGCTTCGCGTCCGCCATGGCAAAGAACTCGCCGCCGGACTCGACGCCGAACATCGGCTGACCATCGACCATCCGCTCTTCCCCCAAGTCAACCAGATCGTAATAAAGCGCGCGCGTCACCTTCGCCCACAGATCGGCGCGGACATGCAGGTAGGGAGTCAGCCCACCGTCGGCCGCCATCTCGAAGCGCAGGCGATGCGCGGAATCGCACGGCACCCAGTCGTCGACATTGGTGCGGAAGCGGAGCAGCCGGCCGCGATCGCCGGCCTCGTTTTGCATCTCCACCGCCAGGAACGGCGCATCGTCGACGCGGATGCCGACCTTCTCGACCGGGGTCACGAGAAAGTGCTTGCCGTCCTCGCGCTTGAGAATGGTCGAAAACAGCCGCACCAGCGCCGGACGCCCGATTGGCGTCCCCATGTAGAACCACGTACCGTCGCCGGCGATGCGCATGTCGAGATCGCCGCAAAACGGCGGATTCCACAGATGGACCGGAGGCAATGCCTTTCCGGCTTGGGTGCGATTGACTGCTTCCCTGGCCGCAACCGTCAGACCTTCAAGGCCCTTGCTGTCAGAATCCTTGCCTTCGTGCCGCTGGCCGCTGGTTTGCCCTTGCTTCGCCATTGTTTGCCCTGAGTCTCGGCGCCTCGATTGGCACGATTGGTGCACACATATACCGAGATATGTGTTCCCGACGATTTGGGTCCGTACTATTGCGGATCAAGTCGCCATATCGTGATGCCGTTCATACCCCGAAATACCGATAATGTGGGGATAGTTTAATTCAACGAATGCATGGCCTTTGCATAGGTTTAGCATGAGTTCGTGGCATGACGACGCAACCAGCGGTGTCATGAGCGGTTAGGTGCTTGAAGGAGAAAGTCATGGCGAGTGCAGACGGTGTCGAGAAACTCGAGGACGCGATCGTCCGGTCGGCGGAGCAGGTCGCCGGCCAGATCCGCGCCGCGAAGGAAGCGATCTCCACCGTCATCTTCGGCCAGGAGCGGGTGATCGAAAACACCCTGGTGACGATCCTGTCCGGTGGCCACGCGCTCTTGATCGGTGTTCCCGGCCTCGCCAAGACCAAGCTTGTCGAAACCTTGGGCATCACGCTCGGACTGGACGCCAAGCGCATCCAGTTTACGCCGGACCTGATGCCGTCGGACATTCTGGGCGCCGAGGTGCTGGACGAGAGCAATTCCGGCAAGCGGTCATTCCGTTTCATCTCCGGACCGGTATTCGCGCAGCTCCTGATGGCCGACGAGATCAACCGCGCCAGCCCGCGGACGCAATCGGCGCTGCTGCAAGCCATGCAGGAACAGCACATCACGGTTGCAGGCGCGCGGCATGATCTCCCAAAGCCGTTCCACGTGCTCGCCACGCAAAACCCGCTGGAGCAGGAAGGCACCTATCCCCTGCCCGAGGCGCAGCTCGACCGCTTCCTGATGGAGATCGACGTCGATTATCCCGATCGCGACGCCGAACGCCGCATCCTGTTCGAGACGACAGGCGCGGAAGAGACGCTCGCCAAGGCCTCGATGGACGCGGAAACCCTGATCGCGGCGCAGCGGCTGGTGCGGCGCCTGCCGGTCGGCGACAGCGTCGTCGAGGCGATCCTGTCGCTGGTGCGCGCCGCGCGACCCGACCCGGAAGGCGGTAGTGACAAGCTGATCGCCTGGGGGCCAGGCCCGCGCGCCAGCCAGTCGCTGATGCTGGCGGTCCGTGCCCGCGCCTTGCTCGACGGCCGCCTTGCGCCGTCGATCGACGACGTGCTCGATCTCGCCGAGCCCATTCTCAAACACCGCATGGCGCTGACCTTCTCGGCGCGCGCGGAAGGCCGCACCATTCCCGACGTAATCAGACAATTGAAGACGCGGATTGGTTGATGGCCGCAGAGACCAGCCACGAGAACAGGGAGATTGTTGCGATCCGACGTGCCGATGGCGAAAGCCGAACGCTCGCCGCATCGCTGCCCCGTCTCGTGCTCGACGCCCGCCGCATCGCTGCCAACGTCATCCACGGCCTGCACGGCAGGCGCCGCGCCGGCGCCGGCGAGAGCTTTTGGCAATATCGCCGCTTCGTCTCCGGCGAGCCGTCGCAGAACGTCGACTGGCGGCGCTCGGCGCGCGATGATCATCTCTATGTACGCGAGCAGGAATGGGAGGCTGCGCATACGATCTGGCTGTGGCCCGACCGTTCGCCGTCGATGGCATTTGCTTCCAAGGGCGCCCGCGACTCCAAGCTGGAGCGTGGCCTGATCGTGACATTTGCGCTCGCCGAACTCCTGGTTTCGGGCGGAGAGCGCGTCGGCATTCCCGGCCTGATGACCCCGACCGCAAGCCGCAACGTGATCGACAAGATGGCGCAGGCGATGCTGCATGACGATGCGGTGCGCGCGAGCCTGCCGCCCTCCTTCGTGCCGTCGGCGCTGGCCGAAATTGTCGTGCTGTCCGACTTCTGGTCGCCGATGAGCGAAATCAGGACGATGCTTGCAGGGCTTTCGGCCTCCGGCGCCCATGGCACGTTGATCCAGGTCGTCGATCCTGCCGAGGAGACCTTTCCCTATGCCGGCCGGGTCGAATTCGTCGAGCCGGAAGGTTTTGGCGTCATCACTGCCGGCCGCGCCGAGAGCTGGGCCAGCGACTATGTCGCCCGCGTCGCGCTGCACCGCGACGAGATCCGCAGCGAAACCAACAAGCTCGACTGGCTGTTCTCGACCCACACCACCAGCCGGTCCGCCGCCGAACTGCTGCTGTTCCTGCATTCCGGCATGATGGCAGCCAAAGGAAACGTGCGCGGCTCAACGGTCAAGGCGGGGCGCAGCGCATGATGGCGGCCCTCCCCTTAAGCTTTGCGCAACCGCTGCTTCTGCTGGGCCTCTTGAGCCTGCCGGTGCTGTGGTGGCTGTTGCGCGTGATGCCGCCGCGGCCAAGACGGATCGAGTTTCCGCCGACGCGGCTGTTGTTCGACATCAGGCCCCGGGAAGAAACCCCGTCGCGCACGCCATGGTGGCTGACGGCGCTGCGCCTCGCCGCCGCGGCGCTGGTCATCCTTGCCGCCGCCGGCCCGATCTGGAATCCACAGACCGCGGTCGGCGGCAGTAACGCGCCGTTGGTGATCCTGCTCGACGACGGCTGGAGCGCGGCTGCAAGCTGGGACACCCGGATCAAGTCCGCTGACGAACTGATCGCCAATGCCGACAATGACCGCCGCGGCGTGGCGCTGGTTCCGCTCTCCGAACCCGCGCGCGACATCACGCTGATGCCGGCCGGTACCGCGCGCGTCGCGCTGCGCCAGATTGCACCAAAGCCCCATTCGATCGACCGCGTCGAGACGCTCGGCGCGCTCGACCGCTTCCTGAAAGCCACCGGCGACGCCGAGATCGCGTGGCTGTCCGACGGCGTTGATACCGGGCGCGGCGCCGAATTCGTCGAGAATCTCGGCAAGACCATCGGCGAGCGCAAGCTGACGGTGTTCGAGGGCGGCGCGGCACCTGCGCAGGCGTTGGTCGCCGCCGAAAACGCCGCGGCCAAGATGACGGTCAAAGTGCTGCGCACCACCGGCGGCGTCGCAGCCGGCGTGGTTCGCGCGACCGACGCCAAGGGCTCGCCGATCGGCGAGGCGCGCTACGCTTTCGGCATGCAGGACCGCGAAAGCGAAGCGGCGTTCGATCTGCCGGTCGAACTGCGCAATGACATTTCGCGACTGGAAATTTCGGGTGAACGATCGGCCGGCGCGGTGCAATTGCTCGACAAGCGATGGCGGCGGCGCGCCGTCGGCGTCGTCACCGGCGCGACCAGCGATACCGCCCAGCCGCTATTGGCATCGACCTTCTACCTGACCCGCGCCCTGTCGCCATTCGCCGACGTGCGGCTCGGCGACCGCGGCGCGCCGCAACAGGTGATCGCGCAATTCCTCGATCAGCGGCTGCCGATGATCGTGCTCGCCGATGTCGGCACGCTGTCGCCGGAAATCCGCGAGCGGCTGAACGCATGGATCGATCAGGGCGGCGTGCTGGTGCGTTTCGCAGGTCCCCGCCTCGCGCAGGCCGATGACGATCTGGTGCCGGTGAAACTGCGTCGCGGCGGCCGCACCCTCGGCGGCAGCCTGACCTGGGAAAAACCGCAGCATCTCGCGTCCTTCGCCGCCGACGCTCCGTTCGCGGGCCTCGCAGTGCCCAAGGATGTCACCGTGAACCGGCAGGTGCTGGCCGAGCCGGATGCGGTGCTCGCCACCAAGACCTGGGCATCGCTGGAAGACGGCACGCCGCTGGTGACCGGCGAACATCGCGGCAGGGGCATTGTCAGCCTGTTCCATGTCGGCGCCGACTCGCGCTGGTCTGACTTGCCGATGTCCGGCAGCTTCGTCGAGATGCTGCGGCGGCTGGTCGACATGTCCGGCTACACCACGAAGCCCGGTGCTGGCGTTGCGAGCGAGGCGACCAATGTCGAGACGGTGGCGCCACTGCGCACACTCGATGGTTTCGGCGCATTCGGGCCCCCACCCTCGACCGCCAAGCCGATGCCCGCGGATTATCGCGATCGCGCCACATCAGACCATCCGCCAGGCTTCTACGGCCCGGCCGATGGCCCGATCGCGGTCAACACCCTGGCTTCGGCCGATCGCATCGCGCCGCTCGATACATCCTCGTTGCGCGCGCAGCGCGCCAGCTACACCAACGCCGAACCGCGCGATTTGCGCGGCATCCTGCTGTCATCGTCGCTGGTGCTGTTCCTGATCGACGCGGTCGTGGTCGCGATGCTGGGCGCGGGTCTTGCCGCTCTGTGGCGGCGGCGCACGGCGGCTGCCACCGTTCTACTGGCCCTGATCCTGTCTGCGAGCTCGATCGCGCCCTCGCCGACGCGGGCCCAAGGCAACGATGAGTTCGCCATGAAGGCGGTGTCGCAGACGCGCCTTGCCTATGTCGTCACCGGAAATGCCGACGTCGATTCCATCGTCAAGGCGGGCATGGCCGGACTGACGCTATTCCTGGCGCAGCGCACGGCGCTGGAGGCCGGCGATCCCGTCGGCATCGATCCCGCAAAGGACGAACTGGCGTTTTTCCCGCTGATCTACTGGCCGGTGGTACCGGGCGCGCCGAAGCCGCCGCAGGACGCCATCAACCGCATCGACGCCTATATGAAACAGGGCGGCACGGTGCTGTTCGATACCCGCGACGCGGTCGAGGCGCCGCCGGGCGAGAACGGCGCGTCGCAGACGTCGGGCATGCGCACCTTGCGCGAAATTCTCTCCTCCCTGGACGTGCCTGAACTTGAGCCGGTGCCGCGCGAGCATGTGTTGACCAAGACGTTTTATCTGCTGCGCGATTTTCCCGGCCGCTTCACCTCGGGCCAGACCTGGGTCGAGACCCTGCCGCGCGAGGATGAAGACGAGACGGCCTCGCGCCCGGCGCGCGGCGGCGACGGCGTCTCGCCCATCATCATCACCTCGAACGATCTCGCCGGCGCCTGGGCGCATCGCCCGGACGGCCAGCCAATGCTGCCGCTAACGCCGAACGAGCCGCGCCAGCGCGAATTCGCCTTCCGCTCCGGCGTCAACATCGTGATGTACACCCTGACCGGCAACTACAAGGCCGACCAGGTCCACGTGCCGGCCCTGCTCGAACGGTTGGGGCAATAGAACATGCAGTACGGTATCGCGTTCACTCCCCTCGTTCCGGCAATCGTGCTCTGGATCGCGCTGGCCGCGATCGTCGCGATTTCTGCGCTATTGCTGTTCGGCCGTGCGCGCGGCGCCGCGGTGCGCGTCGCGGCGCTGGCGCTGATCCTGCTGGCGCTCGCCAACCCCTCCTTCACCCGCGAGGACCGCGAGCCGTTATCATCCGTCGCTGCCGTCGTGATCGACAAGAGCCCGAGCCAGAATTTCGGCACGCGTAACCAGGAGACCGCGAAGGCGCAGGAGGCGCTGGTCGATACGCTGAAGAAGATTAAGGGACTGGAAGTCCGCGTCGTCGAGGCTGGACAGGCCGACGGCGAAACCGACGGCACAAAGCTGTTCGGCGCGCTGTCCTCGGCGCTATCAGACGTTCCAGTCGACCGCGTCGCCGGAGCTTTCCTGATCACCGATGGCCGGGTGCATGACATTCCTGCCAATGCCGCGGCCGTCGGCTTCCAGGCGCCGGTGCATGCACTCATCACCGGCCGCAAGGACGAGCGCGACCGTCGCATCGCGATTTCGGCCGCGCCACGTTTCGGTATCGTCGGACAGCCGCAGACCATCACATACCGGCTCGACGATCAGGGCGTTACCGGTCAGCGCGCCAAGATCGTGGTGCGCCGCGACGGTGAGGTGATCAATGAGCGCAACCTCTCGAGTGGCCAGACCGCCAATGTCGAGGTCGACATCAAGCATGCCGGCCCGAACATCATCGAGATTGAGGCTTCGCCCCTCGAGAACGAACTGACTCCGGTCAACAACCGCGCTGTGGTCGCAATCGAAGGCGTACGCGACAAGCTCCGCGTGCTGCTGGTATCAGGCGAGCCGCATTCGGGCGAACGCACCTGGCGCAATTTGCTGAAGTCGGACGCCAGCATCGACCTCGTGCATTTCACGATTCTACGCCCGCCGGAGAAACAGGACGGCACGCCGATCAACGAATTGTCGCTGATCGCGTTTCCGACGCGCGAATTGTTCCAGCAGAGGATCAACGAATTCCAACTGATCATCTTCGACCGTTATGCCCGCCAGGGCGTGCTGCCGATTGCTTATTTCGACAACATGGCGCGCTATGTCCGTGCCGGCGGTGCGGTGCTGGTATCGGCCGGCCCCGACTACGCCTCCACCACCAGTATCTGGCGCACGCCGCTGGATACGGTGCTGCCGGCCGAGCCCGTCGGCGTCACCGAAAAGCCGTTTTACGCGCATCTGAGCGACGCCGGTAAGCGTCATCCGGTGACGCGCGGCCTCGAAGGCTCCGCCAGCGAGCCGCCGCGCTGGAGCCGCTTCTTCCGTACCGTCGATACGCGCAACGCGATCGGCTCTCCCGTGATGACCGGCGCCGACGGCAAGCCGTTGCTGCTGCTGTCGCGCTTCGGCGAAGGCCGCGTTGCGCTTCTATTGTCGGACCACATCTGGCTGTGGGCGCGCGGCTACGAGGGCGGCGGCCCGCATCTGGATCTGCTGCGGCGGATGTCGCACTGGCTGATGAAGCAGCCTGATCTCGACGAAGAAGCGCTGCGCCTTCAAACCCAGGGCAAGGACCTTGTGGTGCTGCGCCAGACCATGGCCGACAACGTGCCGCCGGTAACGGTGACCTCGCCGAGCGGCGCCACCAAGGAGCTGACGCTGACGGCAAGCGAGCCCGGCACCTGGCGGGCGACCATTCCTGCCAACGAGCTCGGGCTGTGGCAGGCAACCGACGGCGCGCTGAAAGCGCTGATCAATGTCGGGCCGACCAACCCGAAGGAATTTTCGGAAGTCACCTCGACGACCGAAATGCTGAAGCCGTTGGCGCAGGCCACCGGCGGTGACGCCCGCCGCGTCGCCGATGGCGGAAGCGTCGACCTGCCCCGCGTCGTGCCGGTGCGTGCCTCCGGCATCTTCCACGGCGACGGCTGGATGGGCGTCAAAATGCGTGACGCCAGCGTCGTCAAAGGCGTCGGCGTACTGCCGATGTTCGCCGGGATTGTCGGATTGCTGCTGCTGCTCGGCGCGTTCGCCGCGACCTGGGTGCGCGAGGGACGCTGAGGGCACGCCCGCCTCGCCGATGCGCCCTACGCAGCCTCGTCTGCGCGTCGCCACCTCGGAAATGGATCGGCAAGCCCGGCCCATTCCGCAACGCGCATTCCCGGCTTTCCTGAAACAAGGCACGCATCGAGACGTGCCGTGATCGCCTCCTGATCCATATTCGTGCCGATGAAGACGATCTCCTGCCGGCGATCACCGTACACCTCGCTCCAGTTCTTCCTAAGCGATTGTCGCCAGAACGGATCATCCGGCCACCGATCTACCGGCACATTCGCCCACCAGAAGCCGAGCCCTTCGGTTCGGACGATCGCACCGGCCTGGCTCAATTCGCCAAGCCATTGCGGGCGAGTTGCGATCCAGAAATGTCCCTTGGCGCGGATGACGCCAGGCCAGCTTTCTTTCAGAAACTGGTGAAATTTCGCAGGCTCGAACGGCCGTCGCGCGCGATAGACGAAGTTCTTGACGCCGTATTCTTCGGTCTCGGGCCTATGGTCTGCAAAGCCATAAAGCTCCTTGAACCACAGCGGGTGTTGCTGCGCGCGCTCGAAATCGAAGCGTCCGGTATTGAGAATGCGCTCCAGCGGCGCATTGGAGAAATTGGTCTCGATGATATCGGCCTCCGGATTCAGGGACTGGATAATCATTCGGGCGGAGTCGCGTTCTCCCCGCGACGCCGCATCGATCTTGTTGAGTACGATCACATCGGCAAATTCGATCTGCTCGACCAAGAGATCCACCAGTGTGCGCCTGTCGCTTTCGCCGAGCGACTCACCGCGATCCGCCAGAAACACGGTAGAGGAATAGTTCTTCAGCAGATTGACGGCATCGACGACCGTGACCATCGTGTCGAGGCTTGCCACGTCGGACAGGCTTTCTCCGTCTTCGGACCGGAAATCGAAGGTCGCCGCGACCGGAAGCGGTTCCGAGATGCCGGTGGATTCGATCAGCAGATAGTCGAACCGTTCGCTCTCGGCGAGCGCCCGCACTTCCTTCAACAAATCGTCGCGCAGCGTGCAGCAGATGCAGCCGTTGGTCATCTCGACCAGCTTTTCGTCAGTCCGCGAGAGGTTCGCACCGCCATCGCGGACGAGGTCTGCGTCGATGTTGACTTCGCTCATGTCGTTCACAATCACCGCAACCTTCAGGCCTTGGCGATTGTTGAGCACGTGATTCATCAAAGTTGTCTTTCCAGCCCCGAGGAAGCCGGACAAGACGGTGACGGGGAGTTTTCGCATGGAGATCGAAAAGCCTCTTGAGCTCACGGGGCCCCAACCGGGGAGGAAGACGCATGCAAGGGACACCGCTGGTGGCGAAGGGATGTAATGTTATAACATAACAGTGCAAAGTTGCGAGGTTGTCAATCGGCAAAACAAGCGGGGATGCGCGGGCAAAAGCGCCGATGTTGCGCGAATCTCACACTTGGCGGAATTGTCAGGGCTCCGGAAGCACGGCAGGCCGGTGTCGATTGACACTCCGCGGTCTTCGCGACGTTATAATGTAACATTGGGACGGCGAGATGCGTGAGCCGCCCCGGGGACAAGGCGTCAATCGTCGTGAACTGGTTCCGAAAACACCTCAAGCACGGCTCGCGGCTGGCGCTGTTTGCGCTCACGATCCAGTTTGCGCTGTCGTGCGGGCATTTTCACGCGGCGGCCACGCAGGCCGCACCGGCTCTTCAAAGCGGGCTGATCGACGCAAACCTTGCGATCGCCACGCCCGTTGCCGCACGAGATGTGCACCCCGAAGCCGCGCAGCCGCAGCAGCCTACGGGCCACGATGACGACCAGCACACGGCCAATACCTGCGCGATCTGCGCCGTCCTCTCCCTGGCCAACAATTTCCTGTTCATCACGCCGCCAGTGCTCGAGTTGCCGAGGGCTGTCGAGCTTCTGTACCTGGTCACCGGCGCCGAGTTCGCGCATCTCGGCTCGTCCCATCTCGCGTTCCAGTCTCGCGCACCGCCCGCCTCCTGACGCCGATTAAATCAATGCTCTCCCCAAGGGATGCCGCGTCAGGCGCGGTCCTGAGGGAAATCGGAATCGTCCGTCGCACATCGACGGAATCAGGATCGGGACAATGACATTCAAGAAGAAGCGTGCGTTCCACATCGGTGGGGCTAGTTGGCTATTGCTGTGCGCGGCGGGCAACGGCGCAATGGCGCAGGGCGCGGCATCGCCGACCGCGTCGACACATCTGCCCGAAATTACCGTGACGGCGCCGAGCCCGATCGTGCGGCGCAAACCCGTGCCCGTACGAACGCCGACGCGCGTCGCCCGTCCAGCGCCCGGCCAGAACCGCGAGCGCGCACCAGAACCGCAGCCAGCCCCCGTCGCCGCCGTGCCCCAGCAGGGCGTACTGCCAGTTGTGACCGACCAATTCGCAACCGTCACCGTTGTGCCCAACGAGGAGCTCCGCCGCCAAGGGACCGCCCAGCTTGGCGATCTCCTGTTTTCGAAGCCCGGCATTACCGGCTCAACCTTCGCGCCCGGTGCCTCGAGCCGGCCGATCATCCGGGGCCTCGACGTCAATCGCGTCGGCATCCTCGAGAACGGCACCAACGCTGGTGGCGCCTCCGATCTCGGCGAAGACCATTTCGTGCCGGTCGATCCATTGGCGACAAACCAGGTCGAAGTCATCCGTGGTCCGGCGGCGTTGCGCTACGGATCGACATCGATCGGAGGCGTCGTCAGCGCAACCAACAATCGCATCCCGGACGCCCTGCCTTCATGCGCGGCCACACCGTTCCAGACCTACGGACTGCCGGCGAAAGCGCCGCTCGCAAACGTGGGATCACCTGCCTGCGTCACGGTCGAAACCCGAACGGCTGTCAGTTCCGTCGACCGCGGTGTCGATGGCGGCATCCTGATTGATGCCGGCGGTGGTAATTTCGCTGTTCATGCCGACGCCTATGGCCGCAAGGCCAGCGATTACAGCATTCCGAGCTATCCGTATTTGTTCGACCAGACCCGCCCGGTCAACGGCCGGCAGCCCAATTCGGCGATGCAAGCGGCTGGTGCATCGATTGGCGGCTCCTACATCTTCGATGGCGGATTTATCGGCGCGGCGATCACGCAGAACGACACGCTGTACCGTATCCCCGGAATTGAGCCCTCCGATCACCAGTCCCGGATCGATGCGCGCCAAACCAAATTCACGGCCAAGGGCGAATACCGGCCGGATGGGGCGGCGATCGACGCCATCAGGTTCTGGGCAGGCGCCACCGATTACAAGCACAACGAGATCGCGCTCGCCGATCCCGCCGACTTCTCGTCCCTTGGCGTGCGGCAGACCTTTACCAACAAGGAGCAGGAAGGGCGCGTCGAGGTGCAAATGGCGCCGTTCAACGCGCGCTTTGCCGCTGTTACGACCGCCTTCGGTTTGCAGGCCGGGCATCAGGAACTGACGGGATCAAGCCCAGACGATCCGGGCAGCCCGCTTAACGGGTTGTTTGATCCTAACAAGAATAACAGGGTCGCCGGCTACGTCTTCAACGAGTTGAAGTTCACTGACTCAACCAAGGCGCAGATCGCCGGCCGGATCGAGCATGTCAGTCTCAGCGGAACGACGCCGGCATTCATTCCGGAGCTGTTCGACCTCAATGCCAATCCCGGCGACATAGGCCCGCCTACGGCGCGCAATCTGAGCTTCACGCCGAAGAGCGCGAGCATCGGCTTGATCCAGGATCTTCCAGGTCAACTGGTCGCAAGCATCACCGCTCAATACGTCGAGCGCGCACCCAAGCCGGCGGAATTGTTTTCGCGCGGACCGCACGAAGCAACTGTCACCTTCGACATCGGCAATCCCAATCTGAGCATGGAGACCGCCAAGTCGATCGAGATCGGACTACGACGGGCGACCGGCCCCTTCAGGTTCGAGGCGACGGCTTACTACACCAAGTTCAATGGCTTCATTTACCGCCGCCTGACCGGCAACACCTGCGAGGATGTCGCTTGCGTCGCCCCCGCCGATCCGGCTTTTCCCCTTGAGCTGAACCAGGCGATCTATTCGCAGCGCGACGCCACATTCCGTGGCGGCGAATTCCAGAGCCAGTTGGATGTCGGGCCGCTCTATGGCGGCATCTGGGGCATCGAGAACCAGTTCGATGTCGTCCGCGCAACCTTCGACGACGGCACCAATGTCCCGCGCATCCCGCCCGTGCGCGTGGGCGGCGGCCTGTTCTGGCGCGATGCCAATTGGCTCACGCGGATCAACCTGCTGCACGCCTTCGCCCAGAACGATATCGCCCCGGTCGGAGAGACGCCGACCGCGGGTTATAATCTGTTGAAGGCGGAGGTCAGCTACAGGACGAAGCTTGATTCTTCCTGGTTCGGCGCACGCGAGATGATGGTCGGCCTCGTCGGCAACAACCTGTTGAACGAGAACATCCGCAATTCGGCGTCCTTCAACAAGGACGAGGTCCTGCTGCCGGGCATCGGTGTGCGGGCATTCGCGAACTTGAAGTTCTAGCCGGACGGCATGGTCCATGGGGTGGCGTTAGCTGGTGCTACCAGCTAACGTCCCTGTGGGACGACGGTGGATACCGCGCACATCCGCCGTCAGATATCCCTTGCCCCATGGAAGCGGATGCACAACCGGTAGATGACTGCGCCTATCAATATTCCCGTTTACAGCGACGCGCTCGTTCTGCTCGGCACCGCGGGTGTGGTCATTCCATTGGTGCGGCGGTTCGGCCTCAATCCGGTTCTCGGCTATCTAGGCGCCGGCGCGATCCTGGGCCCTCTCGGATTGGGATCGTTCATCGAGAGTTTTCCGCTTCTCTACTGGTTCACCGTTGTTGACCCCAAAAACGTCTCGGGCATTGCGAACCTTGGCGTCGTGTTCCTACTCTTCCTCATCGGCATGGAGCTGTCCTACGATCGATTGAAGGCAATGCGCCGCCTGATATTTGGGTTAGGCAGCTTGCAGATCGTACTCTCCACCGTGGCGATCGGCGCGGTCGTCGCCCTTGTCGGCAACAAGGCTCCGGTAGCGCTCATTCTCGGCGCCTGCCTTGCCTTATCCTCGACAGCCATTGTCGTCGAAATCCTTTCCAGGCAACGGCGACTCAGCACAAGCGCAGGCCGGGCAAGCTTCGCGACGCTGCTCGCGCAAGACCTGGCAGTCGCCCCTCTCCTGCTTTTTATTTCCATTTTTGGCGCGAGCGAATCCGGTTCGGTCGCTGCGACGCTCGTTCTCGCACTCACCAACGCTGCCGTCGCGCTCGCAGTGATCGTCATCGTCGGCCGCGTCGTAATGCGACCGCTGTTCCGTCTGGTGGCATCAGTGGGCATGAGCGACCTGTTCGTCGCGACGACGCTGTTCGTGATCGTCGCCACGGGAGTGGCTGCTGCCGTGGCCGGCTTTTCCATGGCGCTCGGCGCCTTTGTCGCCGGACTGCTGCTTGCCGAGACGGAATTTCGCAAGGCGATCGAGACCGCCATCGATCCATTCAAGGGCCTGCTGCTTGGCCTGTTCTTCTTCACGGTCGGCATGAATATCGATTTCCGCGAGCTTGCGCGCGAACCGGTCTGGCTGATCACGGGTGCGGCCGGACTGATCGCCGTGAAGTCCGTCATCCTTATCTTCCTGGCGCGGATGTTTCGCCTCTCATGGCCGGCTTCTATCGAAGTCGGTCTGCTGCTAGGTCCCGGCGGCGAGTTCGCTTTCGTCGGGATCGGAATGGCGACGACGCTTGGTCTGATCGATGCCAGCGTATCGAGCTTCACGGTCGCACTGACCTCGCTGACCATGATGCTCACCCCTGCGCTATCTCATGTCGCGCGGCGACTGGGGCCGATGATGCGCGAAGACAAGCCGACTGACCCTGAACTCGCCGTTGCGCCAAGCGGCGGAAGCGGCCATGCCATTGTCGTCGGACACGGCCGCGTGGGACAGGTCGTCTGCACGATGCTGGACCGGCACCAGTTCAAGTACATTGCGGTCGACAATGATGCCGCGGCCGTCCCCGAGCAGCGAAGGCAGGGACGTACCGTCTTTTACGGTGACGCAACCAACCCGGAGTTTCTGAAGAGCTGCGGCCTGATGGAAGCTGCCGCCGTCATCGTGACCATCAACGAGCCTGAAGGCATCGACGAAATTGTCACGCAAGTCCGCGCGCTGAGGAAAGACATGCTGGTGGTTTCGCGGGCCCGCGACGCCGACCACGCGCGGCATCTCTACCAGATCGGCGTTACCGACGCGGTGCCGGAGACCATCGAGGCAAGCTTGCTGTTATCGGAAGCTGCCCTGATCGGACTCGGGGTGGCGATGGGTCATGTCGTCGCCAGCATCCACGAGAAGCGCGAGGAGTTCCGGCACGAATTGCAGAAAGCCGCCGGCAGCGCAGGATCTGCGTCGGTTGAGACGACCGGTGCCAAAAGGCGTCGATTCTTCTGACGGATCGCGACGGCAGACCTACCGCGCCATGCTCCAGTCCGGACGGATATTGCCGGACACGCCGTCGAACGCGCCCTCGACCAGTTCCGCCACCAACAGTCGGCTGTAATCGACCGGTCCCGGCATGGTCACCCTTCCCTTCGGTATGACCTTGAAGCCGACGCGGCTGTAATAGGCTTCGTCGCCGACCAGAATGACCAAGCGATGGCCCTTGGCCTTCGCATCCCGCAGCGAACGATCGAGCAGCATGCGGCCGACGCCGCGGCTGCGAAACGGCGGCTCGACCGTCAGCGGCCCGAGCATCAGGGCCGGCGTGTCGCCGATGCAGATCGGCAACTGGCGCACCGAGCCGACCAGCAACGTGCCGATCCGCGCCGTGAACGAGAGGTCCAGCAGGTGATCGACATGCTCGCGCAGGCGATAGGCACTCAGCACGAAACGGCCAGGACCGAACGTGCGCTCGTGCAGCCGTTCGATCGCCTGGGCGTCCTTCGGTGTTTCGGCCAGGATAGTGACGTCAAGTTCGCTCATGATGGGGCGCGGGATAGCATCTGGCGACGGCGCGGTCTATCGCTGGGAGCGGTAATCCCGGTATTGCCTCAATCCCTGCTGATAGCAGGCTGGGACAAATAGGACAAAAGCTTCATTTCGCGGCGGCCGCGCGTCACCGTATCCAGCACCAGCCCCGAGCTTACCGACAGCACCGCCACGATCATCAGGCCCATCGACAGCACCGCCGTCGGTAACCGTGGAACGATGCCTTCCTCGAGATAGGTGATGATCACGGGGATCGCGAGGCCGATCGAGACCAGCGTCAGGAAGACGCCGATCACCGTGAAAAACCGCAGCGGCTTCTCCGACCGGTACAACTTCAGGATAGTGCCGAGGATCCGGAAACCGTCGCGCCAGGTGTTGAGCTTACTGAACGATCCCTCGGGCCGGGCATAATACGGCGTCTCGACTTCCGCCACCGGCAGCGCCAGTTCGAGCGCGTGAACGCTGAGCTCGGTTTCGATCTCAAAACCATCCGACAGCACCGGAAAGGATTTGACGAAGCGACGCGAGAACACGCGGTAGCCGGAAAGGATGTCCTTGAACGCCTGGCCGAACACCGAAGAAAGGAAGCTCGTCAGCATCCAGTTGCCGGTGCGATGGCCGGGCCGGTAGGCCGCGGCCGACTGATCGACGCGAAGTCCCACCACCATGTCGAGGTGGTCCCTGACCAGCGTATCGATCATGCGCGGCGCGCTCGGCGCATCATAGGTCGCGTCGCCGTCGACCAGCACATAGACGTCGGCGTCGATGTCGGCGAACATGCGCCGCACCACGTGCCCCTTACCCTGGCGGCGCTCGCTGCGCACGATGGCACCGGCAGCACGCGCGACCTCGATGGTGCGGTCCCTCGAATTGTTGTCGTAGACGAAAATCTGAGCCGTCGGCAGCGCCTTGCGGAAATCCGAGACCACGGTGGCGACCGCGGCTTCCTCATTGAAGCACGGCACCAGAACCGCAATCCGCAGCGCCGGTCCCGTCATCGCACGCTCACCGAATCAAGTCTGTCCATAGCGCGTTATATCGCAATCAGGCGTTGGCCGGTTGGTGAAAGGCCGCGCTGTCGGCGGCCCGTTCGCCGCGCAGGTCGAGCGTTGCGAACAGCAGAGTCCAGAGCGAGAGCATGTCGATGGGAATGATATAATATGGCGTAAATATCGGATGGGTCATGAAGAAAATCAGATTCACGGCGAGGTTTGCCGCGATCAGAACGGCTATCCGCCCGGCTCTTGCGCGATTAAAGCGCCATAGCAGGCCGGTCCAGACGGCCGCAATCCCCAGCAGGATAAACTGAACGTCGACGAAATATCGCCAGAGAATGCCCGGGTTTAGCTCCGGCGGAACGACGTCGACGCCGCTATAGGTTGTCGAGAGCGGATTTCCCGCATTGATCGTGTTGGCGATCAGCGTCGGCGCCATTCCAATCAAAAGCGCGACACCGAACACGACGCCCTGCAGGAACATTTCCCTGCTTCTAGTCCACAGGAATGCGCCGCCAAGATAAAGACAGTAGCCGGCCGCCAGAAACAGGTTCGGCAGGCGGACGTTGACGGAGATACCTATTAGCAGGCCAATCAATGCGAGCAGAAAAAACCGCTGCCGAGGCCCGTCGGTGAAGAGCTTCGCAGTCAGAAATCCCGCGAGCGCGCAAATCATCATGGTCGGCGCCACCGAATAACTTGCCTTCGTCGGATTGATCATCAGATAGATGGCGGCATCACCGAACGCGGCGACCAGCATAAGTTGATAAAACGTGGACGCATAGGTCAGCGCGATCAGCGAAAAGCCGACGGCGACGACCGACGTCAATATGTAGAGCGGGACGACCTGAAATCCGGTGGGAAACAGCGACAGGATGAAGCCGGTCCCGGGCGGATATTGCAGCACATATTTGCCCGCATTGGCGATCCAAGTGTGGCAGGGAATTCGCTTTGGATCATTCCAGTCCGGAAAGCCGACCTCCTTCAGCTTGCCGGCAAGATAATGATCGTCATCGAGGACAATGTTGGTGTCGATGCCACGAAGTCCGAATCTCTCGAACAGATGCGCCTGCCGCAGGTAGCAAATATCGTCGTAGACTCCACGCGCTTCGACCCAAGTGGATATCGACCAGATGTTGCTGACCAGCACGACGAGGAAGCCGACGACGCAGAAGACTTTCAGGAATTTCATCTTTGTCCCGTCGGCGGCGTTCGATGGTGCTCTGAAGGGGTTAGTAGCACGAGCTCTCCCTAGCGCCAGGTCGCAGTCCGCGCGGCACCGTCGAGCACCTCGGCGATCCGGAGCCGCGTGCCCCTGGTCGTCTCCGCCGGCAGCGCCCCTGCCGCATAGAACCCGCACTCGACAATCTCGTGGTTGGGCTCCGGCAAGCGGTCCTGCCGGAACTGCCTGACGACATAGACTGCGACATGGTCGCGGCGGGAAACGTGGCCGTTGAAGAACAGGCCGTGCAGGACCGGCTCTCCGGTCAATTCGATTCCCCCCTCTTCCAACAGCTCCCTTCGCAAGGCTTCGAGAAAGGTTTCGCCGATCTCGACGCCGCCGCCTGGCAGGTGCCAGCCCGCGACATAGCTGTGCCTGACCAGAAACACCTTGTCGTCGCCATCGAGCACGACGCCGCGAACCCCCAGCGTCATGCCGCGGGCCATCCGCCAATAGAGGTGAAAGGCCTGCCGCAATTGCGGCTCCAGACGTTTTCGCAAGTGCTGCAGCGCCGTCACG
This sequence comes from Bradyrhizobium sp. 157, assembly GCF_023073815.1. Lineage (NCBI taxonomy): Bacteria > Pseudomonadati > Pseudomonadota > Alphaproteobacteria > Hyphomicrobiales > Nitrobacteraceae > Bradyrhizobium > Bradyrhizobium sp. 157. The sequence goes on from NZ_JADPKF010000013.1 coordinate 79,798, forward strand.
CAAACCTCGGATGGACAGCTATCACGTTTGATCCTTATATCGCCGACATGATGGCGCGACGGCTCTATATTACAGAGAATGCGGCGGAGCGCGAATGACCGACACCTTCACGCTGGCGCATCTGTCGGACCCCCATCTGCCGCCGCTGCCCGCGGCGCGGCTGCGCGATCTCGCGGGGAAACGTGCGCTCGGGTATTTCAATTGGACCCGCAACCGCCATAAATATCACCGCCGCGAGGTGCTGGACGCACTGGTTGCCGACATGCAGGCGCAGCGGCCGGACCACATCGCGGTGACCGGCGATCTCGTCAACCTGGCGCTGGAGGCGGAATTCACTCCGGCCCAGGCCTGGCTCGAAAGCGTCGGGACGCCGCAGCAGGTCACGGTTGTTCCCGGCAATCACGACGCCTATGTGTGGGCGACGCGGCATCATTTCACCGGCGCTTTCGAGCAATATCTGCGTGGCGATGCCGCGGCGGACGGAGCGTGGTTTCCGTTCGTGCGCCGGCGCGGTCCGCTGGTGCTGATCGGGGTATCCTCGGCGGTGCCGACGCTGCCATTGATGGCAACCGGCCGGCTCGGCCGCGCGCAGCTCGATGCGCTCGACCGCCAGCTTGCCCAGTTGCCGCCGGACGAGGCGTTCCGGGTGCTGCTGGTCCATCACCCCCTGGAATCGACTTCGCGGATGAAGCGGCTGACCGACTCGAAGGCGCTGCGCGCCGTGCTGAAGCGGCGCGGCGCGGAACTGGTCCTACATGGTCATGACCACATCCATTCGACGATGTGGCTTGAAGGCGCCGGCCACCAGATCCCCGCGGTCGGCGTGCCCTCGGCATCGGCGCTGGCGCACCGGCATTATCCGGCCGCGGCCTACAATTTGTTTTCGATCACGCGCGACGGCGGCAAATGGCGCTGCGTGCAGACCGTGCGCGCCGTCGATGCCGACTTCCGTGTCAAGCAGATCAAGCAGGCGACGCTGCTTTAGCGTTTCCTCACGCCTGCAACCGGGCGAATTTCTCAATCCCCGCCGCCGCAGCCACCGCCCCCGTCGCCACCACCGCCGCCATCACCACTTGCGTCGCTGCCGGCGTCGCCAAATCCGTCCGTACCACCATCGATCGAGCCATCGGCGAAATCGCCACCGCAATACGCAGCGCCGCTGCCGTTCTTGCGCAGCTCTTCGCAGTCGGGGTGGTAGACGAAGCCGTTGGCGACGTTGAGCTTGCTGTCGAGCGCAAACAAGAGCGGCAGGCGCGTCGGACGAACCGGATCGATATTCTCGTATTTGCAGCAATACCACCAGACGCGGCGGAGGCCTTCGTTGCTCTTGCGGTGCTCGCTGAGAACGACGGCAGGCGTGTGGTGGAGGAAGCCACCGAAGGCGCGCCGGCAGAACGCCTCGTACTCGCGCGTGTACAGGATGAATTCGTGCCAGAGATCGTCGGCGACTTGCGAGGGCATCGAGACGTAGCGCTTGCCGCTCATCAGATAGGCGAGGAAAAACTGCCGCAAGCCCCGCGATACCAGCGCGCTGTCCTTGCGCTGAAAACCGGGATGATGCTTCTCGAGCCGTTCGAGCAGCCCGCGCGGCCAGCGAAAGGTGCGGATGAATTCGGCGCGGCGCAGCGTGCGCCATTTGCCGTACAGATAGGAAGTTCCGAACAGCGCTGCGGCAAGCAGCGCGATCAGCGGTATGGATGACGCCACAATGCCCCCGAATGCCCGAACCGCCGGCTCTGGCTACATATTGCTCAAGCTCGCATACAGCGCTAATCCGAACAGCGCCACCGCGCCCAGTACGAAGCCGAACACGAACATGCCCAAGCCGCGGCGGCGCGGTTTCTTTTCCACAACAGGCTCGGCCACGGGCATTGCCACCATCGCATGCTCGCGCTCGATCATGCGGCGCGCGACATAGCCGGTCACGGCGTCGACGATGACCGGCACATCATGCGACTCGGCGAGCACGATGCGGCCGAAGCGCGTATCCTGAACGAATCGGTACATGCGCTTGTCGCGTCCCATCACGATATGCGCCACCACGTCGATCCACAGCCGCGGCGTTTCGCCCTGGCTGACACCGCGATCAAACAGATCGACCTGCTCGGGTACCTCTGCGAACAGCGGATCGAGCGCCTCGTTCAGGATCTCGAGCCGGGCGACCTCGGCATCGCGCAGTTCGACCACGACGCCGGTCCGATCCGCGGCCTCGATCCGCGCCTGGCGGAGCGCATCGCGCAGCCGGGTCGGTCGCATGTCGCGGGCTTCGTTACCGGTATTTTGCGCGTTTGACATCGGTAGCCGCCTTTATCCTGCAGGGGTTAGCCTGGGCTTAACCTAGCAGTAACCATGCCTTGCGCAATGGTTGTTTGTTTTCAATGAGTTATGCTTCCAGCTTTATCCCCCGTGGCGCCCCCCCGATGCTTTGCATTGCGTTTTTCTCAAGGACGGCGGCCGCAGGCCGCCTAGGCCCGCCCCCGCAAGCGGGAGAGGGTGAAGAAAGGCTATCCTGAAAACCGCAAACGGCCCCACCCGGGATTCCGGATGGGGCCGCCTGTCCTTGGACGTTTCTTCTGATTGATCGGCAGCAGCCGGTCAGGCCGAGACGCGCGAGGGCTCCTCGACGATCGAGAAGCGTACCCCGGCTTTATGGCGGCTCTCTTCCGAGACCTCCTTCCAGCATTCTTCGGCTTCCTTGCGGGTCTTGAACGGGCCTCTGACCTGGGCCGAGCCTTCGACGAGCTTGTGGAAGTTCATCGAACCGAACTCGCCGCCGATCACCCAGAAATTGCTGCCTTTGGTCATTGTCGTCTCCTGTTATCCGAGTAGCGCGACCAGTCTGGCATCCGACCAGACGCCAGACTGATCAATTCCACCGTTAGCCGAACTGGTTCATCGTGTTGTGGACGCCGCCCGCCTTCAGAGCGGCTTCACCGGCGAAATATTCCTTGTGATCGTCGCCGATATCGGAGCCGGCCATGTTCTGATGCTTGACGCAGGCGATACCCTGGCGGATCTCCTGGCGCTGAACATTCTTCACATAGCCCAGCATGCCCTGCTCGCCGAAATACTCCTTCGCGAGATTATCAGTCGACAGAGCTGCCGTGTGATAGGTCGGCAACGTGATCAGATGGTGGAAGATGCCAGCACGCTTTGCCGAATCGGCCTGGAAGGTGCGGATGCGCTCGTCGGCTTCCATGGCCAGCGGCGTGTCGTCGTATTCCGGCTTCATCAGATCGGCTCGATTGTACTTGCTGACATCCTTGCCGGCTTCCTTCATCGCGTCGTACACCTGCCAACGGAAGTGGAGCGTCCAGTTGAACGATGGCGAGTTGTTGTAGGCCAGCTTCGCGTTCGGAACCACCTCGCGAATGCGGTCAACCATCTTGGCGATCTGCTCGATATGCGGCTTCTCGGTCTCGATCCACAGCAGGTCGGCACCGTTCTGCAGCGAGGTGATGCAGTCGAGCACGCAGCGATCTTCGCCAGTGCCGGCACGGAACTGATAGAGGTTGCTGGCAAGCCGCTTGGGACGCATCATCTTGCCGTTGCGGTGGATGATGACATCGCCATTCTTGGCGTTGGCGGCTGTCACTTCCTCGCAATCCAGGAAGCTGTTGTACTGATCGCCGATGTCGCCGGGCTTGTGGCTCACAGCGATTTGCTGCGTGAGACCGGCACCCAACGAGTCGGTGCGGGTCACGATAATGCCGTCTTCGACGCCCAGTTCGAGGAAGGCATGGCGGCAGGCCCGGATCTTAGCCAGGAACACCTCGTGCGGCACAGTCACCTTGCCGTCCTGGTGGCCGCACTGCTTTTCGTCGGAGACCTGATTTTCAATCTGCAGAGCGCACGCACCTGCTTCAATCATCTTCTTTGCGAGCAGATAGGTCGCCTCCGCATTACCGAAGCCGGCGTCGATGTCGGCGATGACGGGCACGACATGCGTCTGGAAGTTGTCGATCTTTTCGATCAATGCCTTTTCCTTCGCCTGGTCGCCTGCCTTGCGGGCGGCGTCGAGGGCGCGGAAGATATCGTTGAGCTCACGGGAGTCCGCCTGACGGAGGAAGGTGTAGAGCTCTTCGATCAGCGCCGGCACCGAGGTCTTCTCGTGCATCGACTGATCAGGAAGCGGCCCGAACTCGGAGCGAAGCGCGGCGATCATCCAGCCGGAGAGATACAGATAGCGGCGATCGGTCGTACCGAAATGCTTCTTGACCGAAATCAGCTTCTGCTGCGCGATGAAGCCGTGCCAGCAACCGAGCGACTGGGTGTACTTGGTGGGATCGGCGTCATAGGCAGCCATATCGCTGCGGATCAGCGCCGCGGTGTACCGGGCGATGTCCAGGCCGGTCTTGAAGCGGTTCTGCAGACGCATGCGCGCCACGGCTTCGGCGGTGACGCCGTTCCAGGTCGGCTTGGTCTTGAGGAGCGCCTCGGCAGCTTCAATCTCGCTCAGATAGGAAGCCGGTCCCTCGATAGTCCGGTCGCTGATCCCACGTGGCTGGTAGTTCATCTGCGTGATCCTTTCGGTGACGACAGATCTGCAGCGTTATGTGCCACTTCTCCATCGACATTCTTGACAGTGCATTGCGAAACGTACCGAGAGCTAAACACTTTAATTCCAATTTCGCATAGTCTGCTTGATCTTGAATGGTGATGTCATGTAACATCTCCACTTGTCACAAATGTAACTTTGTAAATTTTGTCACAAATACTGGTCAGGAGCCTGCCATGGCCACCGTTTCCGGAAAGAAGCTCTTCGTCGGCCCCCGCTTCCGGCGGATCCGCCAGCAGCTTGGGCTGTCGCAGACCCAGATCGCGGAAGGGCTCGGGATTTCGCCGAGCTACATCAACCTGATTGAGCGGAACCAGCGCCCGGTGACGGCGCAGATCCTGTTGCGGCTGGCCGAGACCTATGACCTCGATTTGCGCGATCTCGCCACCGCCGACGAGGACCGCTTCTTTGCCGAACTGAACGAGATTTTTTCCGATCCGCTGTTCCGCCAGATCGACCTGCCGAAGCAGGAACTGCGGGACCTCGCCGAGCTCTGCCCGGGCGTCACGCACTCCCTGCAGCGCCTCTACGCCGCCTATACCGAGGCGCGCCGCGGCGAGACGCTGGTCGCCGCCCAAATGGCCGACCGCGACGAGGGCGCCCGCTTCGAGGCCAACCCGATCGAGCGCGTGCGCGATCTGATCGAAGCCAACCGCAATTATTTTCCGGAGCTGGAACAGGCTGCGGAAAATTTGCGCGACGAACTCCACGCCTCCGCCGAAGAATTGTTTGCTGCGCTCGCGGCGCGCTTGCGCGAAAAGCATTCGATCGTCACCCGCATCATGCCTGTTGACGTGATGCGCGAGACGCTGCGGCGGTTCGACCGCCATCGCCGGCAGCTTTTGATTTCCGAACTGGTCGACAGCTCGGGCCGGACCTTCCAGCTCGCGCTGCAGATTGGCCTCGCCGAATGCAGCGCGTCCATCGACGCCATCGTCAACCGCGCCGGCCCGCTCGACGACACGCCGCGGCGGCTCTACCGGATTACACTGGCGAATTACTTCGCCGCCGCCGTCATGATGCCCTATCAGCCATTCCACAGCGCGGCGGAAAATTTGAACTACGACGTGCATGTGCTGGCGCAGCGCTTCAATGCCGGCTTCGAGCAGGTCTGCCACCGCCTCACGACGCTGCAGCGGCCGAACGCGCGCGGCGTGCCGTTCTTCCTGCTCCGCGTCGACAATGCCGGCAACGTCTCCAAGCGGTTTTCCTCCGGCACGTTTCCGTTCTCGAAATTCGGCGGCACCTGCCCGCTCTGGAACGTGCATTCGACCTTCGACACGCCGGACCGCCTGCTCAAACAGGTGATCGAGCTGCCCGACGGCACGCGCTATTTTTCGATCGCACAGATGGTGCGCCGCCCGGTCGCTCCGCATCCGCAGCCACAGCCGCGCTTTGCGATTGGTCTGGGCTGCGAAATCCGCCATGCGTCGAAGCTCGTCTATGCCGCCGGGATGGATTTGGAGAAGGCGGAGGGAACGCCGATCGGCGTCAACTGCCGACTCTGCGAACGCGAAAACTGCAGCCAGCGCGCCGAGCCGCCGATCACGCGGACGCTGATTCTGGACGAGAACACGCGCCGGGTGTCGTCGTTCGCGTTTTCGAATGCACGGGAGTTGTGAGGGCGTAGTCGTTCTACAACCATTCGTCATGCCCCGCGAAGGCGGGGCATCCAGTACGCCGCGGCCTTATCGTTTCATTCACTGGTGTCTCTGGAATACTGGATCGCCCGCCTTCGGGCGATGACGAGTGAGCGCATTCCTGCGGCGCATCGCGCGCCCAGGCTTTGCTGAATTCTCCGCCCCGAAAATCAGAGCAACTGTGTCGAAGTGGACCGTTGATCGGCCGGCCTCAAGGCTGGCGCGGCGCGCGCCACCGCCTGCGGCGGCTGACGGCCTTGACCCCGTCCGCTCGCCGGTCTGTTGGCTGGGCATGCGCTCGGTCGGGGACCGAGCGGTCAGGCGCTCGCTGAGTTGAGCGCGTAGCGGCTGGGATCCCACTTCTGTCGTCGTGCGACCATCGTGTTGAGAATGACGATCAGCTTGCGCATGCAGGCAATGATCGCAACCTTCGGCTTCTTTCCGTTGGCAATCAGGCGGCCATAGTGGGCCTTGAGCACCGGATTGTTCAGCGTGGCTGCACCGACACAGGCCATATAAAGGGCATTGCGAACCCAGCGGCGGCCACCCTTGATGTGGCGCTCGCCGCGCCGGTTTCCGCTATCATCGTCGTAAGGGGCGGCGCCGATCAAGGCCACGGCAATCTCGTCGCTCACCTGTCCGAGTTCCGGCATTCCTGCAACGAGGTTTGCGGAGGTCGTTTCGGCCAAGCCCGGCACGCTCTCGATGATCTCGGCACGCTCAGCAAGGTGTGGCGTGGCCTTGATCTGGGCTGAGATTGCAGCCTCGAGCTTGGCGATCTCGCAGACCAGATTCTTCAAGAGGCGCTCGCGTGCCTTCTGAACAAGTCTTGGCGCAGCATGCTCGTTCTGGCTTTGCAAACGTGCTTTGAGATCAACCAGGCTGATGCGCGCCTTCGCGAGCGCCAGCAACTTCTCGTGCGCGGCATCGTGCGTCTGGCCCGGCGCCTCGCTGAATATCTCGGCAAACCAGGCGATCATCTCCGCATCGATCGCATCGTTCTTGGCCAGGCGTCCGGCCGACTGCGCGAAGCTGCGGACCCGTTTGGGGTCGACAATCCGCACCTCGATGCCGGACTCGCGCAGTACCTTGG
>NZ_JADPKF010000005.1:0-86899 GCF_023073815.1 Bradyrhizobium sp. 157
TTGCGTTCAATCGTCCGGTCGTAGCTGTTATCGCGCATTGGATCGTCCTCCAGTGGAGCGATCCAATCAGCGAATTAGTGAACATGCACAATTGCGAGCGGAGCGAAGCAATCCATTCCTCCGCGCGGGGATAGATGGATTGCCTCGTCGCTACGCTCCTCGCGATGACGAGGGGGACATTCCGAGACCAATCCAAACAGCGTTTTAAACATCATTGCTGTTGCAAAACAGTCATCGGACGGCGCAAAGATTGCTGCATGTGAAGCGCAGGGATCGAAACATGCAATCAACCGACTTCGTCGTCGCCCGCAACGATCTGCAACAATGCAAGGTGATCGAGACGCAACTGCCCGACGCGGCCGCGCTGCCTGACGAGACATTGCTCGTGAAGGTGACGCGCTTCGCCTTCACCGCCAACAACATCACCTATGCCGTGCTCGGCGATCATCTAAAATATTGGCAATTGTTTCCGGCGCCCGAAGGTTTCGGCAACGTTCCGGTGTGGGGATTTGGCGAGGTGATCGCCTCGAAACATCCCGGGATTGCCGTTGGCGAAACCCTGTTCGGCTATTTCCCGATGTCGACACATCTCGTGATCGAAGCCGCCGACGTCTCCAAGCGTGGCCTGCGCGACGCCGCCGCGCACCGGCAAGGCGTGGCGCCGGTTTACAATGCCTATGCCCGCGTCAGCGGCGATCCGGCGTTTGCGGGCAAGCACGGCGATTATCAGGCGCTGCTGCGCCCCTTGTTCATGCTGTCGTTCATGGTCGACGACTTTCTCGCCGAGAATGAATTCCATGGTGCGAAAAGCGTGATGCTGTCGTCGGCTTCCAGCAAGACCGCCTACGGCCTGGCGCACCTTCTGCATGCAAGAGGTAACGGCATCAAGGTGATCGGGTTGACCTCGCCGGGCAATACGTCCTTCGTCAAATCGCTCGGCTGCTACGACGAGGTCGTGACCTATGAAAACGTAATCTCGCTGCCGACGGATTCCGCGGTCGCCTATGTCGACATGGCCGGCAACAGCCCGTTACGCGCCACGCTGCACCGGCACTTCGGCGAGCAAATGAAATACAGCGGAATCATTGGGCTCACGCATCGCAAGTCATCGCCTGATGAACCGGCGCAGGCACTGCCGGGCGCCAAGCCGCAATTCTTCTTCGCGCCCGACCAAATCCGCAAGCGCGCCAAGGAGTGGGGACCGGGGGGCGTCGACACGCGGTTCGGCGCCGCGTGGTCCGGCTTCGTGCCGAACCTGGAACGTTGGATGAAGGTGATCGAGAGCCATGGGCCCGCGGCGGTCCAACGCGCCTATCTCGATACCCTCAACGGCCGCGTGCCGCCGGATCAGGGGCTGATCCTCTCTCTATCGGAATAGGCGGCATCTTCTCCCGCCATTTCCGCGCCGTCTGGAATAGGTATAGGTTCGCCCACAGGAAAACGCCGCGAAGACGGCTGGTGATGGAAACGCCCATGCTCGACAGGACGGACGACAGTTCGGTAGCCGCCGACACTTGGCTTGCGCAGTTTGAGGAAGCGCTCGGAAAGCCCGATGAAGCCCTGCTGTATCAGCTGTTCCATCCCGACAGCTATTGGCGCGATGTGCTGGCGCTGAGCTGGAACATCCAGACGCTTAACGGCAGAGACGCCATACTGAAGGCGCTTCCCCCTCTCGCTCGCAACGCCGCGCCCAGCGGCTTCGGCGTCGATCCCGATCGCGCCGCCCCGCGCAGGGTGATGCGCGCGGGCACCGACGCGATCGAGGCGATCTTCAAGTTCGAAACCAGGGTCGGGCGCGGCAGCGGCATTATCCGTCTCATTCCCGACGCTGACGACGGCAACAGCCTGAAGGCCTGGACGCTGCTCACCGAGCTTGGCGAACTCAAGGGTTTTGAGGAACAGCTCGGCGTCAATCGCCCGCGCGGCAACGCCTATTCGCGGGACTTTCGCGGGCCGAACTGGCTCGACCTACGCAAGGCGTCGGCTGAATATGCAGACCACGATCCCACCGTTCTCGTCATTGGCGGCGGACAATCCGGGCTGTCGATCGCCGCGCGGCTGAAGCAGTTGAGCGTCGATACGCTGATCGTCGATCGCGAAAAGCGCATCGGCGACAATTGGCGCAAGCGCTATCACGCGCTGACGCTGCATAACCAGGTGCAGGTCAATCACCTGCCCTACATGCCCTTCCCGCCGAACTGGCCGACCTACATTCCGAAGGACAAGCTCGCCAACTGGTTCGAAGCCTATGTTGAGGCCATGGAGCTGAATTTTTGGACCGAGACCGAATTCGAGGGCGGCAGCTATGACGAGACGGAAGGCCGCTGGATGGTGACGCTGCGCTGCGCCGACGGAGCTAAGCGCAGCATGCATCCACGCCATGTCGTGCTGGCGACCGGCGTCAGCGGCATTCCGAGCGTGCCTGACATTCCGGGATTAAAAGATTTCGCCGGCAAGGTGGTGCATTCCAGCCAGTATGACGACGGTGAGAACTGGAAGGGCAAGCGCGCCATCGTGATCGGCACCGGCAACAGCGGCCACGACATCGCGCAGGACCTGCATTCCAGCGGCGCAAAAGTCACGCTATTCCAGCGCTCTTCGACGCTGGTCGTCAGCATCGAGCCGTCGGCGCAACTGGTCTACGCGCCTTACAATGAAGGCACGCTGGAGGACAACGACCTGATCACAACCTCGATGCCGCTGAAGCTGGCACGCAAGAGCCATGCGATGACGGCGGAAAAATCCAAGGCGCTCGACAGGGAGTTGCTCGACGATCTCGAACGCGTCGGCTTCAAGCTCGATTTCGGCGAGGACAATACCGGCTGGCAGTTCAAATATCTCACACGTGGCGGCGGCTATTATTTCAACGTCGGCTGCTCCGATCTTATTGTCAAAGGCGATATCGCGCTGAAGCAATTTTCCGATCTCGACACGTTTGCGGCCGCAGGCGCCAGGATGAAGGACGGCGAGACCATCGCCGCCGATCTCGTGGTGCTGGCGACGGGCTACAAGCGCCAGGAAGAGCTGGTGCGAAAACTGTTCGGCGAGGCGGTCGAGAAGCGCGTCGGCACGATCTGGGGATTTGGCGCGGAGCAGGAACTGCGCAACATGTATAAGCGGACCGGCCAGCCCGGCCTGTGGTTCATCGCTGGCGGCCTCGCGCAATGCCGCATCGGCTCCAAACATCTGGCGCTGCAGATCAAGGCGATTGAGGAAGGGCTGTTGCCGCGCGGCGTCGGGCCACGGGCAACAATGGCGTGAAAGGAACACGTCATTCCGCGGCGCGAAGCGAACTGTGGTGCGCAATTGCGCACCTGAGAATCTCGAGATTCCGGGCTCGTGCTTCGCACGCCCCGGAATGGCCAAAACAACGGGAAGAACACACATGCCAACCATCCTAGGCTCGGGCGAGCATCGATTCCGCGTGGTGGAGAACTGGGCGAAGCTGCCGGACGGCTGGAGCCTGACCGACGTCGCCTCCGTCGCCGTCGACAGCAAGGACCGCATTTACGTCTTTAACCGCGGCGCCCATCCGATGGTGGTGCTGGACCGCGAGGGCAATTTCATCAAGAGCTGGGGCGAAGGGCTGTTCAACCGCGCGCACGGCTTGCACATCGATGCCGACAACAATCTGTATTGCACCGACGACGGCGACCACACCGTGCGCAAGTGCACCACAGACGGCAAGGTGCTGCTGACCATCGGCATCCCGAACAAGCCCGCGCCGTTCATGAGCGGTGAGCCGTTTCACCGCTGCACCCATACGGCGCTGTCGCCGAAGGGCGACATCTACGTCTCGGACGGCTACGGCAATGCCTGCGTCCACAAATATTCGCCGGATGGAAAGCTGCTCAAGACTTGGGGCGAGCCCGGCACCGATCCCGGCCAGTTCAACATCGTCCACAACATCGCAACCGATTCCGATGGCTGGGTCTATGTCGCCGACCGCGAGAACCATCGCGTGCAGGTGTTCGACGGCAATGGCAAATACGAGACGCAGTGGAACTATCTGCACCGGCCATGCGCGCTGTGCTGCTGCGGCGGCAAGCAGCCGACCTTCATCGTCGGCGAGCTCGGGCCCGGCATGGCTGTGAACCGCAAGGTGCCCAATCTCGGCCCGCGGCTCTCGATCGTGGATTCAAAAGGCAAACGCATCGCCCGGCTCGGCGGCGAAAACGGGCCGGGGCTGGAGGCCGGCAAATTCCTCGCGCCCCACGGCATCGCGCTGGATTCCAGGGGCGACATCTATATCGGCGAGGTCGGCGTCACCGACTGGAAGACCAGCTTTCCGGACACGCCGATGCCGCCGGAGGTCGGGGTAGCGCGCTGCCTGCAGAAGCTGGAGAAGATTTAGACCGTTGCTAACGGCAAAGCCTTGCTACGATTCGAAGCCGGCAGCGCGGGACCGGCCGCCTCCGTCAAACAGGCAGTGCTCACGCGCCAAGCCTTCTCCGACAATATCGAAGAAGGCACGCACGCGCGCCGTCCTCTTCAGATCGGCGTGGGTCACGATCCACAATTCACCAACCAAATCCGGCACCGGATCGGGCAGCGCGCGGGCGAGATCGCGATCCTCGTCACCGAGATAGCAGGGCAGCAGCGCAAGGCCGATGCCGGCCTTCGCGGCGATGAACTGATTGACGAGACTGTTGGTCCGGTAGACGAAGGCGTCACCCGGCACCGTTCGATTGAGCCAGTCGGCAGCCATGATGCCGACAGCCGTTTCTTCCCATCCGATCAGGGCGTGACGGCCGAGATCTTGCGGGGATGAAAAGGCTCCGCCTGTTTCATCGAGATAGCCCGTCGCACCGTAGATGGTCCACGCGACATCGGCGAGCTTGCGGCCCCAGAGATCGCCTTCCTTCGGCCGCATCGGACGAAGCGCGATATCAGCCTCGCGGCGCGAGAGATTGAGGACGCGGTTGTCGACCACGAGCTCGACGACGATACCGGGATGGGTTCGCCGGAACGCGGCGAGATGGCTGGTCAGCTTTCGATATGCCAGCGTTTCCGAGGATGTTACGCGCAGGCGGCCGGAGGGACGGTGGTCCCGGCCCGCAATGTCGCGATCGATGGCGAGCGCCTCATCTTCCATCCGCTCAGCCGCTGCCGCCATCCGCTCGCCGGCCGGCGTCGCTTGATACGCTCCGCCGGGAAGCCGCTCGAACAGACGCACGCCGAGTCGCGTTTCCAAGGCATTCAGGCACCGAAACGCGGTCGAATGATCGATATCAAGCGCTTTGGCGGCGCCGGTGAGGCTACTTGCCCGATGCACCGCCAACACGAGTTGGGGCTCGTTCCAGTCCTCCATTGGCGCATGACGTAAGCGCCGCTTGCAGTTTCGCAAGTGACCCTGGCGTATTCCCAACGTGCTTTCCACTGCGCCAGATATTATCTACCGCAACGGAAAGCGAGATGAGGAACTTAAGGTGACACCGGTCCGGCCTTGCGCCGGAGCGTGAGGCCACTGCCTCCTCGCATCGATCAACCTTCAACACATGGGAGTCCGAGAAATGGGTGCTCCGTCCCCCGAACTTTGCAATCTCTGGCTGGCACGCGCGTTCAATGCCCAGGACGTCGACGCCGCGGCAGCGATGTACCACCCCGACGCCTCGATCGTTCAGGTCGACGAGGTCCATGGCGGCAGCAGCGTCGCGCGCGGCGCCGATGGCATCCGCAAGACGATGGCGGCCTATGTCGGATTGAAGCCGCACATGGATGTCGTGACCCATCACACGACGGTTTCCGGCGACTTCGCGATGACGCGGTCGCAGTGGCTGATCAGGGGCACCGACGAAAACGGCAAGCGCACCGAGGTGCATCACCATGGTATGGAGGTTCACCGTCGGATGCCCGACGGCACCTGGGTGTTCTTCATGGATCACCCTTTCGGTGCCGATCCGGGCTGGGCGGTCGAAGCTCCACCGCACACTGAATAGTCGCGCCACACAGCCACACCGGACAAATAGCCATGCAGGAACTTGCCGCACTCGCCAGCATCGTCGCCGCGCTCAGCGTTGGAGTGATCAGCCCCGGCCCCAGCTTCGTAATGGTCGCGCGCGTCGCTGTCGCATCAAGCAGAATTCGGGCGCTTGCCACAGCTTTGGGCATGGGCGCAGGCGGCGCCATTTTCGGCGCGGTGGCGCTGCTCGGGCTGCAGAGCATCCTGCTGGCTGTACCGGTGCTCTATACAGGCCTCCGGGTGCTGGGAGGCCTGTATCTCTGTTACCTCGGCTTTCTCATCTTCAGATCTGCGCGGCAGCCTGTCACGACGGTTGCAGCCGGCGGCGAGGCCAGCTCGCGGCCCTTCCGCGCGTTCTGGCTGGGCGTCACCACGCAGGTGAGCAACCCGAAGACGGCCATCGTCTATGCGAGCGTCTTCGCCGCTTTCCTCCCTGCGTCCTTTTCGCTGGGGTTCGCGGCCGCGCTGCTTGCCGCTGTGTTTTTTGTCGAGTCCGCCTGGTATGCGTTGGTCGCCGTTCTCTTCTCGTCGTCCGGGCCACAACGGGCTTATCTGTCGTACAAATCCTGGGTCGATCGCGCGGCCGGTGCCGTCATGTTCGGTCTCGGCTTGAAGCTCATGACCAGCGCCGCCAAGCCGTAGACGTCAGCGCAACGTACCCACCTTCGCCATTTCCCGCATGAAGTCATCGCAAATGCGTGTCTCCCCGTCGGACCGGGCCTCCTATCACGATGGGTTGACCGCAAACATCAGGCATGGCGGGGGTCAGGAACCCAGGCTTTTTCCAGCGCCAGGCGCAGAATCACGCATTGCTCCGGCTGGATAAGCCCCGGAACGCTCTTCACAATCCCGTCACGCTGCCTGTAGTATGCAAGGCACACGCTGCTTCGCAGCTAACATGGGGGTCAGGAGCGTTACTTGAACGCACATGTCTCGCAGGGCGGTTGGCCGGTACTGGTGCTGAACGCGGATTTCCGGCCGCTGAGTTATTACCCGCTGTCTCTCTGGTCGTGGCAGGACGCGATCAAGGCGGTGTTTCTCGATCGCGTCAACATCGTCGAGCACTACGACCGCGCGGTGCACAGCCCGAGCTTCGAGATCCAGCTCCCGAGCGTGGTGTCGCTCAAATCCTTCGTCAAGCCGACCACGCATCCCGCCTTCACCCGCTTCAACGTCTTCCTGCGCGACCGCTTCGTCTGCCAGTACTGCAACGCGCACGATGACCTCACCTTCGATCACATCATCCCGCGCAGCAAGGGCGGCCAGACCACCTGGGAGAACGTCGTCGCGGCGTGCTCGCCATGTAACCTGCGCAAGGGCAATCTGACCCCGCAGCAGGCGAAGATGTTTCCGAAGCAAGCGCCGTTCGCACCGACGGTGCACCAGTTGCATCGCAACGGGCGATTGTTTCCGCCGAACTATCTGCACGATAGCTGGCTTGATTATTTATACTGGGACACCGAGCTCGATCCGTAGCAGCCCTCCGCGGGCTGTTGTCGCTCCCTCATAAGACAGTTTCGCGTGGCCGAAAGCACAGGCTTCTTGCGGCCGCTCCCCTTACATGGACTTCTCGGATATTCATCCCGAGAATGTCCTCCAGCCCTCCTCCAAGCTGCCGGCTTACCATTTTTCACATTTTTTTGACGCCCACCTGATGGGCTCCCTTCGATGCAGTGCCGCCACTCGCAAGCCTTCCACCTGGGCGATGCTCCTGATCTGGATTTGAGGGAATGGGGTTGCTGCATATCGGCGGAAGTCAAAACCTGTACGAATGGCCGGCTGACCCGTTTTCTTAAAAAGGAGATTTGATGTGGATAGGCTTTCTTCCGTCAGGACAAATTCTCTGTTTGGTTCGAGCCGTTCGATCGCCATTCTTGTCGCGGCATGTGCAATCATCTGGACCGGCCCTGCAGCGGCAGGTCTCGTCCTGAACGGCAGCTTTGAGCTGGGAACGTTCACTGGAGGAAATTCTCTCGCTCAGCAAATTCAGCCCGGAGAGAGCGGGCTTTCAGGCTGGACAGTCAGCGACGCGCCCCTGACTTGGTATGCGAGCGGATGGAACAACAACCCTCAGCAGATCGTGCTGACCCCGCGCACAGGAAATTTCGGCGTTAACTTGGCCGATGGCACCGTAAACACTATAAGGATAAGTCAGACGATCAATCTTCTCGCATTTCAGCAGTATCAACTTAGCTTCTGGGTTGGTAACTACAGCGCTAACAATGGTCCTGCAGGGCTCAACGTTAATATTACCGACGGGACGTCCAATACGATCCCGTTGTCGGAGAGCGTGACGGCCCCCTCCACGAACGAGTCCTCCACATGGATTCGGTTCGCATTCAACTTTATCGCGGACGGTACCTCCAACACGATCAGCTTCAACGAAGTCAACGGCCCCTCCTACATTGGCTTGGATGACGTGAGCATCGCGGCCGTGCCGGAGCCCGCGACCTGGGCGATGATGATATTGGGCTTCGCTGCTGTTGGCTTTATGGCCTACCGCCGGAAGTCAAGGCCAGCATTGATGGTCGCCTGATCGGAGGCACCCACCGCCGACAAAACGGTGATTGGCGCGGTCGAAGACGCGCCAATCACTCCCGAGTTAGATCTGATAATCCATATCGGCCATGCTCGCGCCCGGAGCCGTCGGCGAGGCTTTCTTCTTCGGAAGTTCAGCCACCATTGCCTCCGTGGTGACAAGCAGGCCCGCCACCGATGCCGCGTCCTCGAGCGCCGTGCGCACCACCTTGGTCGGATCAATAATTCCCTTTGACATGAGGTTGCCGAACTCGCCGGTCTGGGCATCAAATCCGAAGGCGTATGTATCCTTGTCCAGGATCTGTCCGACCACCAGCGAACCATCCTCGCCCGCGTTGATCGCGATCTGGCGGGTCGGCCACGAAAGCGCTTTCTTGACGATGTCGACGCCAAAGCGCTCGTCCTCGTTGGCTGGTTTCAGTCTGTCGAGCGCCTTGATGGCGCGGAGCAGGGGAACACCGCCGCCGGGCAGAATGCCTTCCTCGACTGCCGCGCGGGTCGCATGCAGCGCGTCGTCGACGCGGTCCTTGCGTTCCTTCACCTCCACTTCGGTCGCCCCACCGACACGGATCACCGCGACACCGCCCGCGAGCTTGGCGAGCCGCTCCTGAAGTTTCTCACGATCGTAGTCGGAGGTCGTCTCCTCGATCTCGGCCTTGATCTGGGTAATGCGAGCTTCAATGTCGGCCTTCTTGCCGCCGCCGTTGACGATCGTGGTATTTTCCTTATCGATCCTCACATGCTTGGCGTGGCCGAGCATCTTGATGGTCACGCTCTCCAGCTTGATACCGAGATCCTCGGATATCATGGTGCCGCCGGTAAGGATGGCGATATCCTGGAGCATCGCCTTGCGACGATCGCCGAAGCCGGGCGCTTTCACCGCCGCGACTTTCAATCCGCCACGCAGCCTGTTCACGACGAGAGTGGCGAGCGCCTCCCCCTCCACGTCCTCGGCGATAATGAGCAGCGGCTTGCCTGACTGCACGATCGATTCGAGCAGCGGCAGCATTGGCTGCAGACCGGACAGCTTCTTTTCGTGGATCAGAATGTAGGGGTCTTCGAGCTCGACCCGCATCTTCTCGGCGTTGGTGATGAAGTAGGGCGAGATGTAGCCGCGGTCGAACTGCATGCCCTCGACCACCTCGAGTTCGGTCTGCAACGACTTCGCCTCCTCGACCGTAATTACGCCGTCGTTACCGACCTTCTTCATGGCGTCGGCCAGGAAGCGGCCGATCTCGGCATCGCCATTGGCCGAAATGGTTGCAACCTGCGCGATCTCGTCGTTCGAGGTGACCTTTTTCGAGTTCTTCTCGATATCGCCTATCAGGGCTTCGATAGCGCGGTCGATACCCCGCTTGAGGTCCATCGGATTCACGCCTGCGGCGACGGCCTTCGCGCCCTCTTTCACGATCGCCTGGGCGAGCACAGTGGCGGTCGTGGTGCCGTCGCCAACTCGATCCGATGTCTTCGACGCCACCTCGCGCACCATCTGGGCGCCCATGTTCTCGAACTTGTCTTCGAGCTCGATCTCTTTCGCGACCGTTACACCATCCTTGGTGATGCGTGGCGCGCCGAACGACTTTTCGAGAACGACGTTTCGGCCTTTCGGTCCGAGCGTTACTTTCACCGCATT
Source organism: Bradyrhizobium sp. 157 (assembly GCF_023073815.1). Taxonomy (NCBI): domain Bacteria; kingdom Pseudomonadati; phylum Pseudomonadota; class Alphaproteobacteria; order Hyphomicrobiales; family Nitrobacteraceae; genus Bradyrhizobium; species Bradyrhizobium sp. 157. The sequence continues at coordinate 10,134 of NZ_JADPKF010000005.1, forward strand.
GGCAAGAATGTCGACGCCGCGCAGCATCTTCTCGCGGGCATCGACCGAAAATTTGACTTCCTTGGCAGCCATGGTCTTGCTCCTAAGATACTGTTCATCGGTTACCCATTACATCGGGCGGGCTTTCAAGCGGCCTTGCGACTGGCGCCGGACTCCACCAGCACGCCCATGATGTCGTTCTCTTTCATGATCAAATACTCGGTGTCGTCGATCTTGACCTCGGTGCCCGACCATTTGCCGAACAGCACGCGATCGCCCACCTGAAGGTCGATCGGAACGAGCTTGCCGGCCTCGTCACGCCCGCCGGGCCCGACCGCCACGACCTCCCCCTGTTGCGGCTTCTCCTTGGCGGTATCGGGGATGATGATGCCTCCGGCAGTCTTTTCCTCGGCCTCAATGCGCTTGACGACTACCCGATCGTGAAGCGGACGGAATTTCATTGCGCTCCTCCTCGGCTGTTTGTGGAGATGACAGGGAATCGCAGCCATCGACAGGCGGAAGTCTGCGACAGACAGGCGGAAGTCTGCGGCTGCAGTATGCGACCTAGGTGGCTCAGAATTGCGCTTCAAGGGACCTGCAAAAAAAATGATCGACGGCAGCGGGGGTTACAGGCGTTCCAGGAACAAACGGCTCCACGCGTCTGTTATGTCGTTGCCTGCCGCACAGGACTGCCGCGCCTTTGCAGAGCGCCCGTCCTGAGCAGGCTGGAAAAGCAACCGACGGTTGGTGGAGGCGCAACCGTGCTTACCGCGCCTGCATATCAATTGCGCCCGTCGCCGCATGTCGTCGTGATCGGAAACGAGAAGGGCGGCTCGGGTAAAACCACAATCGCGATGCACGTCGCCGTGGCGCTGCTGAAGGCCGGCCAGCGCGTCGCAACCATCGACCTCGATGGCCGGCAACGGACCCTCACCCACTACGTCGAGAGCCGGCGCGGTTGGGCGCGGCGGAGCCAGGTCGATCTGGAACTGCCGACGCATTTCTGCATCGCACGCGTCGAAGGCCCGGTGGTGGAGGAAAACGAGGCCGCCGAATTCTCCGATTTCCAGCGAGCCGTTGCCGCCGCGGAGGATCGCCATGACTTCGTCGTGATCGATACGCCCCCGCATGACAGCTACCTGATGCGGCTCGCCCATTCGATCACGGACACCCTGGTGACGCCGCTGAACGACAGTTTTCTCGACCTCGACGTGCTGGCGACACTCGATCCGGTGACGTTGACGGTCACCGGGGTCGGCCACTACGGCGAGTTGGTGCGCGAGATACGCCGTCATCGCCGGCCGGTTGACGGCGCTCTCATCGATTGGGTCGTGGTGCGCAACCGCATTTCGCCGCAACGATCATCTACCGCCCCGGTTCTTTGCGGCTGCTTGCAGGAACTTGCCCTCAATGCAGGTTTCCGGGCCATGACTGGCCTTCAGGAGCGGGCGATCTATCGCGATCTTTTTCCCCGTGGGCTCACCGCGCTGGACGAGCTCTGCGAGACAATGCCCGACAGCGACGGGGAGGCATCTCGTCTCCCCGCGCGCTGCGAGGTTCAAGGCCTGATCGAGGGGTTGAAGCTGCCAATCCACGATCGCGGTCGCCGCCGCGCGGCGCTTCGCGCCGAGTGGTTTGCTTCGCGCAATAGCGCGCTGGATACCGATATCCTGGCCGGTCCGTAAGGTGGGAAGCGTCACTACGGGGCTTGCGCCCAAAAAACTTCGTGAGCACCGGAACGCCCGTGCGCGGTGTGGGTTCGTTGGAAGCCGTAACAAGCAGTAAAGGAGATTGCGGAACATGACAAATAAGTCGCGCATTTGCTCGATGGCCGGCATGGCGATCGCCGGCTCGTTGGCCCTTGGCATCACCAGTGCATCCGCGCAGGCAATCTATTTCGATTCATACGTCGACCCCTATCCCGTGGCAGTGGCTCCCGGCAGCGTTTACGTCGCACCGGCGCCGGTTGTCGCGGCGCCGCCGATTGTACGGCCACGCACTGTGGTGGTGAGCCGTCGGGCCTATGTGCCGGCCCCCGCGTTTGGCGCGCCGTTGCCTTTCGACTACGGACCCTACGGCTACACCACGGAAGTCGGCTATACCGTTTCCGACTGGTAAGCCGATCGCCTAGACGCCGCGCAGGAGGCCCCGCCGAGGCGGGGCCTTTTCTTTTCGCGTCCGTCGAATTCCTTGAGGAGCGGTTGGGCCGGACTAGGCGGCGCGCGCAATCTTGGAACGCAAGCTGCGCCTTCACGCAGCCACTTAATTCTGTCACGATAGTTTTTTGAGGCGCCAGCCTCGTCACAACCACAAGAGCGGCATCAACGCTCCAACGGAAACGTCCCATGCTCATTCCCATCGCCGATGTGCCACGCTGGTATGCCGAACGGAAACCGAAGGACACCATCGCGGTCAGTCACGGCGCCGATGCCATCACCTGGGAGCAGCTCGAGCGCAATGCCAACCGACGCGCCCGCGCCTTCGCCGCCAAGGGCGTCAAGCCCGGCGATTTCGTCGCCATCGGCTTGTCCAACAGCAACGTGTTTTTCGAGACGACCTTTGCGGTGTGGAAATGTGGCGCGACGCCGACATCGCTGACCTGGCGATTGCCGCGTGGCGAGGCCGCAGCCGTGCTCGACATCCTCAAGCCTTCGCTCGTCGTCGGCGGCCAGCCGGACTGGAACGCGCCGAATTCACTGCCCGCCGATTTCGTCCCCGAAGGTTTTTCGGACGAGCCGGTAACCAATCCGGTAGCACGTTACTGGAAGGCGATGACCAGCGGCGGCTCGACAGGGCGGCCCAAGGTGATCCTCGACCACATGCCGGCGGTAGTGGAGACGACCGCCCCCTCCCCGCTCGGCATGCCGCAAAACGTCTCGCTGCTCAATCCCGGGCCGCTCTATCACAACGCGCCGTTCATCGTGTCGCACACCGCGCTGTTCAACGGCGGCCGCGTCACCGGCCTCGTCAAGTTCGACGCCGAGGAGACGCTGCGGCTGATCGAGAAGAACCGCGTGCAATGGGTCAATTTCGTACCGACCATGATGCATCGGATCTGGGCGCTGCCCGGCGAGGTGCGCAATTCCTACGACCTCTCCAGCCTGGAGATCGTGTTTCACATGGCGGCTCCGATGCCGCCATGGCTCAAGGAAAAATGGATCGAGTGGCTTGGGCCGGAGCGCATCTATGAGCTCTATGGCGGCACCGAGCGACAGGGCGCGACGATCATCTCCGGCACCGAATGGCTGGCGCACAAGGGCTCGGTCGGCAAGATCGGCGACACCTGCCGCCTAAGGGTCATCGGCGAGGACGGCAACGATGTAGCGCTCGGCGAGACCGGCGAGATCTATTTCCTGCCCAATGATGGCCCCGGTTCCACCTATCACTATCTCGGCGCCGAGCCGAAGCGCCGGCCGGACGGCTGGGAATCGCTCGGCGATATCGGAAGGCTGGATGAAGAGGGCTATCTCTATCTCGGCGACCGGCTCGCCGACATGATCCTGCGCGGCGGCGCCAACATCTATCCGGCCGAAGTAGAGGCCGCGGTATCGGCGCATCCCGATGTGCGCTCATGCGTCGTGGTTGGCTTGCCCGATGCCGAATTCGGGCAGCGCGTGCACGCCATCCTCGAACTCGACCGCGGCACAGATGCGCAGGCCGTCGCCGACGGCATGGCTGCGTTCCTGGCCGACCGGCTCAGCCGCTACAAGCATCCGGAAAGTTTCGAGGCCGTCCATATCGGCTTGCGCGACGATTCCGGCAAGGTTCGCCGCACGTTGCTGCGCGACGAACGCGCCGGCTGGCTGAAGGAGAACCGCGATTTCCGGATCATGCCGGCCCGTGCGCGGGCAAACGTGGAATGATCCTTAATTGGCCCTGGAACCATTGTGAATCTGCCCCCTTATGAGTCGCATGCCGGCTCATTTTGGGGGACACTTTCAAGACGGCCGTTTGCAGCATAGATTGTGACGAATTCCCGCGCTTTCGCCCTCACGAAAGGCGCGCCGGTTCGCCAGGAGACCATCCATGCCTTCTTTGACCGAATGGAGAGTGCCGCCCGCAAACCAGCCGCGCCCGGGCGATTACGCTTTCGACCTCGACAAGACTTTGTCGTCGGTGGTCGGGCTGCATTCGATCATTCCACCCGATGCCTTCAGCGCCGAGACGCTCGGCACCGAACGCGCCGGCAATGGCGTCGTGATCGATGACGGGCTGGTGCTGACGATCGGCTACCTCATCACCGAGGCGGAGGCCGTCTGGCTGCACCGCGGCGACGGCCGGGTGGTGGAAGGCCACGCGCTCGGCTTCGATTTCGAGTCCGGCTTCGGCCTGGTGCAAGCGCTCGGCGACCTCGACCTCGATCCGCTGCCGCTCGGTTCTTCCGCCACTGCTGCGATCGGCGACCGCGTCGTGGTCGGCGGCGCCGGCGGGCGCACGCGCTCGGTCGCCAGCCAGATCGCCGCCAAGCAGGAATTCGCGGGCTATTGGGAATATCTGCTGGATGAGGCGATCTTCACCCATCCCGCGCATCCCAATTGGGGCGGCACCGGGCTGATCTCGGGCCGCGGCGAACTGATCGGCATTGGCTCGCTGCAGCTCGAACGCGAGCGCGAGGGCAAGGCCGAGCACGTCAACATGATCGTGCCGATCGATCTGTTGAAGCCGGTACTCGACGACATCAGGAAATTCGGCCGCGTCAACAAGCCGGCGCGACCGTGGCTCGGCATGTTCACGACCGAAATCGACAACCGCGTCGTGGTGGTCGGCATCGCCGGCAAGGGACCCGCGGCGCTCGCCGAACTGAAGACCGGCGACGTCATTCTCGCTGTCAATGGCGACAAGATCACCAGCCAGACCGGCTTCTATCGCAAGCTCTGGTCGCTCGGCAGTGCCGGCGTCGACGTACCGCTCACGGTCTACCACGAGGGCCTCACCTTCGACGTGGTGCTGGCCTCGACCGACCGTGCCAAGCTATTGAAGGCGCCAAGACTTCACTAGATTGAGGCTGCATTGAAATAAGGGATGGCGTGATGAGCGAGGCCGTGGTGGACGACATCGTGGCCGTGCTGCCGCCGCTATTGCAATCGCTGGAAGCCCTCGGCTTTGTCGCGCGCTACCTGAACCCGCCCGATTTCGACCGCGTGATGCAGGCCGCAGGCCAGCCTGACGAAGCCTTGCGCGCGGTTCGGTCGAAGCTCGCAGAATGGCCGGCGGAGTTCGCAGATATCAAGACCTCTCTGGAAACGGCGAGCGATGCGGCACTCGCCGCGTTCGCGGGTCTTCGCGTCGTCCAAAATGGCCAAGGCGATTTCACCAGCCTGTTCCGTGCGCTGCGTTACGCGCCACGCGCGCAGGAGGCACTGTATGCGCTGTCGTCGAAATTGCCGCCGGTGAGCGAGTTCTTCATCGATCCTTCGCTGCGGGGAGAGGCGGATCTCGCGGCACGGCTCGCGGCGCCAGCCAATACGAATACCGGCATTTTTCACGATCATAACGAGCCCGGCAGCCGCGGCGGCTTCTCGCTATACGTGCCGGAATACTATACGCCCGATCGCGCGCTTCCGCTGGTGATGGCACTGCATGGCGGCAGCGGCAATGGCCGCGGCTTTCTGTGGAGTTGGCTGCGCGACGCCCGTAGCCGCGGCGCGATCCTGGTCGCGCCAACGGCGACCGGCTCGACCTGGGCACTGATGGGCGACGACACTGACACGCCGAACCTGATGCGCATCCTTGACGCCGTGCGCTCGCGCTGGAACGTCGATCCCAGGCGGATGCTGCTGACCGGGATGAGCGACGGCGGCACGTTCTGCTACGTCACGGGATTCGAGAGCGCCTCGCCCTTCACCCACCTCGCGCCGGTCGCGGCAACGTTTCATCCGCTGATGGCCGAAATGGCCGATGCCGACAGGCTGCGTGGCCTGCCCGTTCACATCGTGCACGGCCGGCTCGACTGGATGTTTCCTGTGCAGGTGGCGCGGCAGACTGCCCAAGCGCTGTCTGCCGCGGGTGCCAATGTCATCTATCGCGAGCTCGACGATCTCAGCCACACCTATCCGCGCGAGATGAACGCCGAGATCTTGCAGTGGCTGAACGGCCAGTCCTGACCACCGGCGACGCCATCGACACAATCTGGTCGGAATTTATCTCTATCAGCAGAACAACTTAGCCAACAACGTGGGGGCGTTGATCAGACCGGTTCATTGAACCGCGACAGGATACGTCATGCCCTCGAACACCGGCCTCGCCGCTCCACTGCCTACCGCGCGTGCCTCCAATTCGCTGCTGCTTTCGAAAGGCGTCAGCCGCCTCGAAGTCACGCTGAAGCTGACGACCGCGATCCTCGCGCTGGCCGCCGGCGTCTACACTTATCTTGGCGTCCGCGAACTGCTCAATGGCAACCCGACCACGGTGTTCTTCGCCGCGGTGATCTATTCGGTGGCCGTATCGGTCGGCATCTATGCCTTCTGGATATTCCTGATGCAGTTCATGCCGCACGTGGTGGACCGCACCGGCCGCGGCCTGATGTTCGGCTGCATGCTGCTGGGCTCGCTGATGATCGTGGCGATGTCATCCTGGCTCAACGCCTCGGCGCTGGCAGGCGCGGCCGCAATCCAGCAGCATCTCGCCATCACCGTGCAGAACTACACCCGCGACCTCGATACCGCCAACAGCAACGCCATTGCCGCGCAAGGGCTGTTGCCGGATATCCAGCTCGCCTCCTCGCGGTTCGCGAAACTGGCCGACGCGGAGCGCGCGGGATCACTGACCGGCACCGCCGGATCCGGCACCGTCGTGCAGCTTCTGACGCAGATGTCCGGGCAGCTCGATAGTCTCGGGCAGGAAGTCCAGGCGTCGGCCAAGCGCGTCTCGGCACTGTTCGAGCAGGGCGGCAAGCATCTGGCGAAGATGCGCGAATTGATTTCCGACCGTGGGCCGATCTCGACGCGCAGCGATGCGTTTGCGACCGAATCCTTGGCGCTGTCCGGCGTGATCGCCAACCTGCAGCAGACCTCGGTGGCGCCCGCCGTCAAGCGCGCCGCGGCGTCGCTGTCGTCAGGCTTCATCGCGCCCGCCGCGGGCAGCCGCACGGCCGATCTCGCCGACCGGCAGACTGCCGTGGTGGGTAAGGTCGAGAGCTCGATCGCGATGCAAGCGGCTTCGCTCGCCGAGGCGGCCGACAAGATCCTGGCCTTGCCGCGGGTCGAGCCGGCGCGATTCCAGACCATGTCGCCGGCCGAAGCCGTGCTTCGTTACGCCGGCGATTTCATTCCGAGTTGGGCCGGCGCGATCTCGATCGATTTGATGCCGGCGGTGCTGGTCTTGATCCTGTGCGTGGTGCACGCCGCGATCCGGCGCGAGGGCCTTCCCGCGTTCAGCGCCTCTGACATGACCGCGGGCGAACTGGTCGCGGCCCTGCAGATGGCCCGCGAAGTCGAGGACGCGCGCCGCGTGGCGCCACGTGAGGCCGGGAGCAAGGCCCCCGCGGAAGTTGCTGTGGCCGATCAGGCGACGGAGACGGACGAAAACGTTACCTCGCTATCGTCGGCGCGGCATACCAAGTAGGTATTGCCATGCAGCCATCCGCAACGCTTCGACAGCGCGTTCAAGCCTTTCTTGCGGCCAATCCGGACGAAGCGATCCTGCGCTGGATCTTCCGCAGCATCGTCACGATCACGATTGCTGTACTGGCGGCCGATCTCGCCGGTATGAATGGATGGATCGGCGCTACCGATCCGGCCGTCGAGCGTAGGCAGGACACGCCTTCGCAGAACCTTCCCGATGCGGTGCCATCCATTCTGGCGCCGCTGGCGCCCGGCGACGACAAGCGCCTGACGCCACGGCCGCAAGCGGATGGCGCGATGGCCAAGCCGATGAACTTCGAGCTGGTGGCTGGCGGCAAGCTGATGGCGACCGGCACAATCACGCCAGGGATTTCGGATGCGTTTGCAGCCGAGGTCGCCAAGCGCGGCGACTACATCAAGACGGTGGTGCTGAATTCGCCGGGTGGTTCGGTCAGCGATGCGTTGGCGATGGGACGGCTCATTCGAGACCGTAATTTCGCGACCGAGATCGAGGCTGGCAAGTACTGCGCCTCATCCTGCCCGCTGGTGTTCGCCGGCGGCGTCGAGCGCCGGGTCGGCGACAAGGCAATCGTCGGCGTGCATCAGGTCGCGGCGCTCGGCACCACAGCCGGCCTGCCCCGCGACGAGATGAACGTGGCGCAAAATATCTCGGCGCGGTGCCAGCGCTATCTCGGCGGCATGGGTGTGAACTTGCAAGTCTGGGTGCATGCGATGGAGACGCCGCACGACAAGCTTTTCGTGTTCAAGCCCGATGAATTGAAGTCGCTCAATCTGGCAACGGCCACAGGGACGGCACCTTCCGCCTCGGCGCCCCGCCCGGCGCCGCCGAAGGTGCGATCGTAGATCGGGGAACCATACCTCGACCTCGGCGTTAGTGACCGGTCACGGAGGTATCGCATGCAGACGTTTGTCGGAATGATTTTGGGCGCGTTGCTGCTGGTTTTCGGCGTCTATGTCTACGATTCCATGCGGACGTCGAGCGTCGCCAGCGGCCAGGTCGCGCAGGCCAATCGCACCCTCGTCAACTGGGATGTCGTGGCAGACGACTGGAAGGCGCTGAAAGCACGCGCCCATGACGATTGGGTCAAGATCTCGTCGCGATAATGCCTGATAATTCGCGAGATCGTCACATATTCAAACGCCGTCGTCCCGAACGACGGCGTTTTGACGCGCGCTAATTGCTCTTCTTCGCCTTGCGCGCGTCGGCAATCACCATCTCGAACTCCGCCATGGTCAGGATGCCCGGCACGCGGAACTTGCCGACGATGAAGGACGGCGTTCCCTTGAATCCGAATGCCACCGCCTGATCGTGGTTCCGGGCGAGAATGGTGTCGATTGCCTTCGCATTCGAACTGAGGTCGCGGTTGAGGCGGTCCATATCGATGCCGGCGCCTGCCACCAGTTCGCGGATGCGCGGTTCGGTCAATCTTGAACTGACGCCGATCAAGGCCTCGTGCGCCGGCAGGTACTTGTCCTGATACTTGGCGGCGAGCGCCACCCGCGCCGCGTACTTTGAGACGTCGCCCAGGATCGGCCAGTCCTTCAGCACCAGGCGGACCTTGCCGTCGTCCTGCACCACCTGCTGGATTTCCGGCGCGATCTTGCGGCAGTAGGGACAGTTGTAGTCGAACCATTCGACGATGTTGATGTCGCCGTCGAGATTGCCGGTCGCGGGAGCGTCGGGGTCGCGTAGCACCAGGGCTTCGGTCAGGACGTCATCGCCTTGCGCGAACGCCGGACGTGACGGGGCGCTGGTTGCAAGCAGGGCAGCGCCTGCGCCAAGGAAGCCAAGCGCTTCGCGCCGCGTCGGGCCCGGGATCGTCCCGGCCGGATTATTCGATCGCTTCATCTGGGTCTCGCGAAGGGCTGCATTTCCTGTCTACGGCTGAGATAGGGATATGTTACGCGCCAGCATATAGAGCGCCACGGCAATAATGACTACGGCGAACACGATGTTGAGCGCGCCGCGGCGCTCGGCGAGGTGCCGCGCCGAGCGCGTACCGGCCAATCCGCCGGCAAGGCCGCCCGCCACGAACAGTCCTGCCAAAGCCCATGAGACTAGCCCGGACCAGGCATAGCTGGCGGCCGTGGTCAGGCCGAACGCGGTGACCGCGACGAGCGAGGAGGACACCGCGTTCATGATCGGCATGCCGGTCGCCAGCATCAGGGCCGGCACGATCAAAAATCCGCCGCCGATGCCGAAGAATCCCGACACCGTTCCGGTGGCGAGGCCGAGGCTGACGATCGCCGGCATGTTCGCCATCGAGACCTTGACGTCAGGCAGGCCAATCCGCGAGCGCGTCTTCAGCATCAACAGCGCGATGACGATCATCACCAGCGCGAACAGCGCCAATAGCCGCTGGCCGTCCATCATCTTGCCGAGGATCGAGCCGCCGAAGGCGCCCGCCATGCCGGCCGCGGCAAAGATCAGCGCGCAGGACCAGATCACGGTGCCGCCGCGCGCATGGTTGGACAGGTTGAGCGCGGCGTTGGCGGCCACTGCGATCGCACTGGTGCCGATCGCCATATGAGGCTCCGCCACGCCGACCACATAGACCATCAGCGGCACGGCGAGTATCGAGCCGCCGCCGCCGACCAGGCCGAGCGAGAACCCGACCAGCATCCCCGACGCCAGTCCCAGCACGCCTTGCGCGGTGGAGATGATCAAGTTGAAAGACTCTGTTGCACGGCACGACCATAGAAGGATTTTCTGCAGATCGCCATGGCCGCAGCACAAAGCTGCACTGCAATACTCATCAGCCGATCAGGCTGCGACATGCCCCCTCTCTGGCGATGCGCCCTCACGGCTAGTCAGTGCCATCAGTGTGCCGGTCATGGTCGCGATCAGGGTCTCCTTGCCGTCATGCGTCGCATAGGCGCGGGCCTCGCATACCGTCAGCGTACGGCCGGGCTTGATGACGCTGGCGCGGAACGCGAACCGCTCGCCGCGCGCCGGCGCCAGCAGGTTGGTCTTGAATTCCACGGTGAGGATCCCCGCGCCCGGCGCCATCAGCGTGAAGGCGGCGACACCACAGGCATTGTCGAGCGCAGCCGTGATGATGCCGGCGTGGATGAAGCCGTGCTGCTGGGTGAGGTCGAGCGAATAGTCCATCGCCAGATCGGCCTCGCCCGGTTCCAGCCGCGCGATGGATATGCCGAGCGTCTTCATCGCGCGCTGCTGCTCGAACATCTCGGTCGCGACCGCATGGTAATCTGGGTTCTTCGGCTGGTAGCGCGACATCGGTCACGCCATCGCCGGTTCGAGATGACGCATCGCGGCGTCGCGGATCACGGGCGCGAAGGGAATCGACTTGCGCGCCTGCCGGTCCAGGTGGACGCCGATAGACTCGCAAGTGGCGGCGATCTCACCGGTCTCGGCGTTGCGCATCTCGTGGACGAAGCGGATCGACTTGTCGCGAACCTCGAGCACCCGGCTCCTGACCTCGACGATGTCGCCGGCCAGCAGTTCGCGTTTGTAGCTGATGTTCTGCTGCACGGCGGCCATACCGCGGCCGGAGGTGCGCAAATACGACGGCGTCAGCCCGAGCCGGGCGAACAGATTCCAGTTCGCCTCGTCGAACTTGCCGACATACCACATGATGTTCATGTGCCCGACGTGATCGCATTGCCAGGGATAGACCGTGCCGCGATAGGTCGCGTCTGTCTCCATCGTTTGCTCCCGCTGTTTTGCCTCTTGATACGGTAGCGTATCAGCCCTTCTCCGGGTTAGCAATACGGCACCGTATCAACACTCGGTGAGACCGGACCATGAGCGATGTCAAAGGAGAGGCGCGAACCGGAGATGTCCGCGCCGGCGAGGTTCGCCACGAGAACTGGATCGAGGCCGGTTTTCAGGAAATCGCCCGGACCGGGGTCGAGGGCGTACGGGTCGAGGTGCTGGCCAAGAACCTCGGCGTCACCAAGGGCGGCTTCTACCGCCGCTTCCGCGACCGCGCGGGCCTGCTGGACGCCATGCTGCAGCACTGGAGCGCGGGCCGCATCGCCGCGATCGAGAAACAGACCAGCCTCGACGGCACCACCGCCCGCGAGCGGCTGAAGGCGCTGATCACGCTTTATTCCGAGCGCATGAATACCGAGGCCATGGCGGTCGAACTGGCGATCCGGCAATGGGCCCGCTCCGACGAACTTGCGGCCAATGCGGTGGCGAGCGTGGACGCCGCGCGGCTGAAGAATGTCGGGCATCTCTATCGCGCGACGGGACTGGCGGCCGAGGAGGCCGACGCGCAGGCGTTCCTGTTCTACTGTTTCGTGTTCGGCCAGAGCCTGCTGTTTCTCGAACGGGGCCAGCGCAAGCGCGCGCAACTGGTGGCAAAGTCGGCCGAAACATTGCTCCGCGAAATATAGGCGCGGCCGAAGCCTCCGGCCGCGCCCTCGTTGCTTGCTGGCTAGGCCGAGCCCTTCAGCTTCTTGTTGCATTCGCTGTAATAGCCGCCGCCCTTCTGGATCCACTTCATCCCGCCATTGGCGTTGCTGGCCTTGTTGGCGTTGTATTGATCGAGGCAGGTGTTGAAGCGCTGCTTCCTCGCCGTCTCCTTCGAATATTTTGCATCTACGGCGTTCGGGTAGACCGCAGGACCCGACGGCGCGGCAGGCGCCGCAGCTTCCTTGGCTTCCTTCTTGGATTCTTTCTTGGCGGCTTCCTTCGGCTCCCCGGCAGGTGCTGCCGCTGCCGCCGGAGCGGGCGCGGCGTCGGCCCCGCACTGGGCTTTCCGGAAGTCGTTCCACTTCTGGCCGCCGAGCGTGCCGGCGGCCTTCGCGGCCTGGTATTTGGCGCTGCATTCCTGCGCCGTCAGGGCATTCGCCTGCGAGGTCATCGCAAACCCAGCCAATGCCGACAGCGCAAACGCGCCCAGTATTTTTGCTTGAATAGTCATCCCTGGTCTCCTTAGGGCAACAGTCATCTGCGGCGACCATCCTAGCGCAACCACAGCTTGCGACAACGCATCGAACGATCCCCGCGGTAAAAATTTTCTGGCACCGAGCCTGCGCGATCCGCCGTCGCATTCAGCCCGCGTTCAGCCAAGGCCGCGAGATGTTTGTGCAGACATTGTGCAGGCGTGCTCCCTGCATTGCTGCAATCGCGTGGCGCATTTGTCCGGTGCAAGCGGATTTGCCATAAGACGGCGTGAGCCTGATCCCCGCCTCGATATCCTCCGCTATGGCCGATCGCGCCAAGATTCTCGGTACGCTCGAGACGCTCGTCATCGGTACCGCCGGCGGCCTGCTGTTTTTGTGGCTTAATCTGCCGGGCGGGTTGATTTCCGGCGCGATGGCCGCCGTGGGCATCGCCGCGCTGGCGGGGCGGCTGGTCACCATGCCGGCGATCCTGACGCAGAGTGTTTTGGTGCTGCTCGGCATCACGCTGGGCTCGCTGGTGTCGCGGCAGCTGATCCAGCACATGAGCGCATATCCCCTGACCATCGGCCTGTTGGCGCTGGCGACATTCTGCTCGACCTTCGGCTCGAGCTTCTATCTGCAGCGCGTGCACGGTTGGGACCAGACCTCGGCGCTACTGGCGGGAAGTCCCGGCGCGCTGTCGCAGATCACCATGCTCGCCGCCGAGAAGGGCGCCGACGTCGCGGCAATCGCGGTGGTGCAGACCATGCGGGTGATCATCCTGACCGCCGCCCTGCCGCTGCTACTCGCATTGACCGACATCGCGCCGACGGCGCCGGCGGAAGTCGCCAGCCTCGTCGCCTCGCCGCCCGAACTTGCCGTGCTGGCGGCGGCAGCCGTCGCCGCAGCCCTGCTGCTGCGGCTCGCCAAATTTCCGGCGAGCTGGATGTTCGGCGCGATGATTGCCTCCGCCGCGCTGCACGGCACCGGCGTGATCGAGGGCGGCCTGCCGCCCTGGATGCGCGGCGTGGCGCTGGTCGGCATCGGCGCCGTGATCGGCACGCGCTTTGCGCGGATCAGCAGGTCGACGCTGCTCAGCCACATCAATGCCGGGCTCGGCTCGTTTGCGGTCGCGATTCTGATCTCCGCCATTTTCGTCGCGGTGATCATGCTGGTCACCGATGTGCGCTTCGCCGATGTCGTCGTCGCGTTTGCACCAGGCGCGATGGACGCCATGCTGGCGCTGGCGCTCACGCTGCATATCGATCCGATCTTCGTCGGCGCCCATCATCTGTCGCGCTTCGTGTTCGTCTCGATCACGACACCCGGCATCGTGCACCTGTTCGGCCGGCCACAGGAGGATGTAGACGATTGAGGGGCCGCTCCCGACCTATCCACGTCATTGCGAGCGCAGCGGCTTACTTCGAGCTCTTCCCGGTGAACGGCTTTCTTGCCACCGTCATCGGCGGGACACTTCCCGCCAACTTAACGCCAGCACCGCGGCGCCAGAACCACACGACTTCGCCGTACGCGTCGGGCGCCACCGTCTTGTGCGCCTCTCGCGTCCATCGCATCTCACCGCACGTTCGTGACGATCGCGAGCGCCCCTCATCTGCGTGAGACGGGCGAAGTTATGTGACTGATTTGGTGAGAACGAAAGCGGAATATTTTTGATTCTTTATGTCTCCTGGACTTGACACGATTTCGGAAAATCAGAACTGATTTGCCCGTCGCGCGCAGTCACAGGCGAGATCACAGATGTTAGACCTCATCCTGAGAGGCTGCGCAGCAGCGTCTCGAAGGATGTATGGCATGAGCCGGGCCACATGGTTCGAGACGCGCGAAGACGCGCTCCTCACCATGAGGGTTGAAAATTGTAGGTGGGCAAGCGGAAGCGGGCCCACCATCGAGATCGTACGATTGGGAATGAATGGTGGGCACGGCGCTATCGCGCCTTTGCCCACCCTACAGCGCTACGAGGTTACCCGCTTGGCCGACACGAAGCCCCACACGGCGATCACCGCCATGGCCAGCGAGATCAGCACGTTGTAGCCGGCTAGCGAGAGCCCGAGGAAGCGCCACTGCACCTCGTCGCAGCGGATCACCTTCACCGTGTCGAGACGCTGCAGCAGCGTGCCGGCGCTGCCGAGATCGGCCAGCGGGCCGGAGCAATCGGTCGGTCCCTGCCAGAATTGCCACTCGACGCCGGCGTGATAGCCGCCGAGCCAGGCATTGGCGAGCGCAGCGAGCAGCAGCACCGTGAACCCGGCCAGCGCTACCTGCCGCGGCGCCCCGCGCGAAGCGGCAAAGGCGACCACGAGGCCGAGCGGGACCGCCAGATAATAGGCGTAGCGCTGTTCGAGGCAGAGCGGACAGGGGCGGATATCCAGCACGAGTTGGAAGAACCAGGCGCCCGCTAGCGTCGCCGCGGCGACGACCGCGATCGCCAGTGCTGCAACGACGACCGGATCGGCGGGATGGCGCGCATGCGACGAATGGAGGGCATCTGACGTCACGGATGTTCTCCGGAGCATGGGTGCATGCTCAAAATAGGCATCAGCCTCCTATCCCGCCACCGCCCAGGTGTCGAGACACCCACAATCACTTCCACGCGGGTTGACCCGGAAGCGCCGCCAGCTATATTCCGCCGGCTTCGCCGCACCGGCCCCTCCGGCCCGCGACCGAAGGCCCCTGTGGCGGAACTGGTAGACGCGCTCGACTCAAAATCGAGTTCCGCAAGGAGTGCTGGTTCGATTCCGGCCAGGGGCACCACGCCTGCGCGTACTGCCAGCGTTCCAAGTCGTCGCGTGCCGTTCTAGGGCCGGGTTTTAGGCACAGACGGATTGTCCATTTTGCTGTCAATTTCTGAACCCAACGGGTGGCTGGCACTCGCGCCCTTACGCCGCCTTAGGTTGCCCAACAGGTTGCTAGAAAGGCTGAAGTCCTGACCAAGCGGAACGCGCCATGTTCTTGCGGCTCTGGCAAACGCTTCAAGCACTGCCATGGGCGCATCGGCTCCGATTATGACCGCGCATCGGAGTTGCTGCGACGGCGCAGCGAAGCCCTGCTTCATGAACGAAGACTACAGCAGGGTTTTGGAAAGCCGAATCCAGTCCTATCCGTTGAATAGCAGAAGAGCTGTCGTCATCGGACGATCATTGATGGTCGGGGACTGGAAGACCTTCACGGATTTTCTCTTGAGCTATTTCGCTGAGAGGATTGGAAGGCGTTGGATCCACGATGAAATGCGAAAGGGGGACGGCCACCCGATCGGGCAATGGGCCACTGCAATGCGCAATCAACCAAGCGCGCAGCCTGTAGGCGTCATTGCCAAGTCAAAAGCCAACAATGGCTTTCGCAGCCTGTTGTCCGCTGCTTACAATCTGTATCTGATCGAACATCACTACGAACAATATGACGAGCCACTATTCGAACGACTATTGAGCAAGCTTCGCGTTCCAAATGATTTTCCTTCGTCGCTCTCTGAGACAAACGCTGCAGCCTCTTTCCTGAAGGCCGGCTTCTTGCTCAAGTACGAAGATGATCTCCGTCCCGGTCACCATGCGGAATTTACAGCAACATACCCACTAACCGGCCGCCGCTTCTCTGTCGAAGTCAAAACTCGCACAGGAGCGCTCGTCGATGATGATCAAGATCTGATCAGCAGAGTGAAACTTAAAAACAAGCTGTCGCAAGCTTTGAAAAAGCAGCTTCCATGGACGCGAGTGGTGTTCATCGATTTGAACATCCCTTTGATTTTCACAGGCATCGAAGGCGAATTTTTCGATAATATGTTAGCGGCGGTGGAAGACGCGGAGCGTACGCTGAAAATCAGAGGAGCGCCGGCTCCTTCGGCTTACCTTTTCCTTGTAAACCAACCATTCCACTTTAATCTCAATTCTCTCGATGGCGCTCCTATGGCTGCTGCGCTCGGCTTTCGACTCGACACCTTCAATCCCCCAAGACCAGCATCTTTCCGTGAAATTGTCTTGGGACGTGATCAACATCCCGAAATGCACGCCTTGATCGATTCGATGAAGATTCACGGCGAGCCACCATCAACATTTGATGGCCAGCACCCGGAGTTTGCTTTTGGCGACACTACCCACCCGCGGTGGATCGTTGGCAATAATTATCTAGTGCCGGGACCAAATAATGAAGAAGTTAAGGCCGTGCTTCAAAGCGCGATCGCGATTCCCGAGCAACAGACTATGCACGGCGTTTTCCTAGCGAAAGGAGCCCATTTCATAGCACAAGCTCCTATGACGGAAGCAGAGGTTAGCGCCTACAAGCGTAGCCCGAATACCTTCTTTGGCATTGTCCAGGATGTCGGACGAAATGCAAAGGATGCTTTAGAACTCGCCGAGTTCTTCTACGAAACTTATCAACACACTCCAAAGGAGAAGCTACCTGAATTCTTGAGTAAACATCCCGAGCTCGAACGTTTGCGTGCTCTCTCTCAGAAGGACCTCGCTATTTTCGTATGTGAGCAATGGGCGTTGAGCGCTGAAGCGGCGCCTAAGCGTAAGAACGAGAAATAGCATTACAGGGACAGTGCATCCAATTCATGCGTCAGGCCTTCGCAGGCATCATCCGCAAACTAGAATGCACTGTCGCCGTAATTCTAATTCCTAGTTCAGGCTGTTGGATATTTCGACGCGCATGTCCGGCGGTGGATTATCAGGCCCATAACCGAGTCGCTCGAGAACGAGGAAACTGCGGTTGAGGGCTACATCGCAAATCTCAACGAGGCATTCGAGGTGCTTCTTTGTCTCACACCACCCCTCAAGCATGTCCGGCGCCAAACCTCCTCTAACGCAATCCGCCATTATCTGCTCGCAACCCCGTTCATCATTGTTAAGCAACGCGGACGCGAGGCGAATGCGAGGGAGGAAGATTAGTGCCCAAGTTTCATTGTCCCAGTCGAACCGCGTTTCTACCGGGTTAAACGTAAGCGAATTGCGCTGCGCCTGCGTTGCAGCAGGTTGGCGCTGACGACGTTTGCTCATGATCAACGCTCCACGCTTTCGAGGATTGCCCCATCAGGAGCATATCACTACCGCAGGGAATGGAGGCGTCGCGTCGCCTTCCGCGGTTTTTGAAAGAGAGCTAGGTACCATGATCAGCTCAAAATCGAGTTCCGCAAGGAGTGCTGGTTCGATTCCGGCCAGGGGCACCACGCTTCGCCCTCGCGGGCTACGCGTGGCGCAGCAGCGCAGAACTGCGAGACCGGAGCGTGCCCTGCGAAGCTTGAGCGTGCGAAAGCGAAGACGGACAGCTTTCGCTGCTTCGATTGCAAGCGGCCGGTTAACGACAGCTAAATGGGAAGACCTCGCCCCCAGCTCCGCGCCGCGTCGAACATTGCCATTGCCGGGGCGGTAGGAGGCAAAGTCGCCGGCACGATCAGCTTGATCTGCTTGTCGAGTTCGACCCCTTCGATTCGAAGAGCGACCAGCTGCTCTGTAGCAACTTCGTCGGCAACAGAGGCTTCCATGACAATCGAGGCACCGCAGCCGGCGCGGACCGCGCGCTTGACAGCCTCGGTGCTGCCGAAACCATCGATGATGGTCAGGGATTTCGCGATTGATCCCAGTTGCCGGCGCAAGAGATAACCGGTTCCGGTGCCGGATTCACCGCCCAGCAGCGGCTCGGTCTGCAAGTCAGTCACGGACACGGATCCACGTCGGGCCCAACGATGACCGGATCCCACGATGACGACGAGCGGCTCCCGCCTCCAGGTGCGCGCGGTAAAGCCCGGTCGTTCATCCCACCATTCCATTGCTGCAACGTCAGCTTCGCCTCGTTCCAGCCGGGCGACTACATCCGAGTTCGATCCAATCCATTGTTCGACCGGGATGCCGGCACTTTGCCGAAAGGCTGCGATGTGAGGCTGCAGCAAGTATGTACCAACATTGCTCGATGCCGCCAGGCGCAGTGCAGGAAGGTGAATCAGACTGCGCACGCGGCCGGCCGTCTCGACCAGTGCGCGCGCCAGCGGAAGGAAGCGGGCGCCTTGATCCGTCGGCATGACGCTGCCACGCTGACGTACTAACAGAGGCGCAGCCAAGACTTCCTCCAATTGGCGGATATGATCCACGATGGTGGATGGCGCCAGATCAAGTTCACGCGCCGCTGCACGAACGCCCCGCGCAGCGATCACGGTCACGAAGGAGCGGGCATGGATCAGATTCAGCATTTCATTTCGTCAATGCAGGATTTCTGATTTTTCTCGCCGGGCTGTTGATGGCCCCGCGAGGCATCTTGCCGGCCAAGGCCTCGATGATGCTGGTCGCTGCGGATAACTCGATCTCTCGCCTCACCGACATCACCGCTGACCCGATATGCGGCGTCAATACGGTTCGGGCACCCGGCCTGGTCAATCTCGTGTCGATTGACGTTGGCCGGTCGGGCCGCGCCCAGTCCTCGCATTCGAAAACATCGGCGGCATATCCTCCGAGCTGACCGCTATCGAGCGCATCGGCCACGGCGGCTTCATTGACGAGTGAACCCCGTGCGGGGTTGACGAGTAACGCGCCGCGCCGCATCCGGCCGATCGCTTCTGCATCGATCAAACCGGTGGTGGCCTCCGTCAGCGGCAAACCCAGCACCACGATGTCGGCTGATTTCAACACATTCTCGAGCGCCATGGCTTCCACACCGGGGCTCTCGAACGGCTCAGCGTCATATGCGACGATGCGGCAGCCGAATCCGGAAAGCCGGCGTGCAATGGCCTGGCCGACTCGGCCGAAGCCGACGATCCCCACCGTCGAGTTGCCGATGCCGGTTCCGTAAAGCTGAGGCCGCCAGCCGGCGAATCCCGATTTGCGAATTCCCGCATCACCGGCGGCAATATGCCGCCCCAGCGCGATCATCAATCCGATAGCCAGTTCAGCCGTCGGTTCGGTGAGAAGGTCCGGCACGATTGTTACTTGGATGCCGCGTTCGCTTGCGGCATCGACGTCGATATTGTCATAGCCCTTCAACGCGGCGCCGATGACTTTCAGGTTCGGGCATTGCTCGAGAAACGCCCGGTCGACGCAATCGGTCATGAATGCCATTAGCGCGGCTGCTTCCCTGCAGCGTTCGATCACCTCGTGATAGCTCCATGGTTCGGGCCCATCGTTTGCAACGATGCGAGCAACGCCATCGAACACGGCGCGGGTCTCGGGAAAGACCCGGTTTGTCAGAACGATGAGCGGCAACTCTGTCATCGAGGCACGGTTACTTGAGCGATTTTCGCAAGTACGCGCCGACGCTGTCGACGATTACAACGCATGCGAGGATCGAAAGCAGGATGGCCGAAACCTGGTCGTAGTTCAGGAGGCGCAGAGCCGAGATCAGCTCGAAACCGATTCCCCCTGCGCCAACGATGCCGAGCACGGCGGAAGCGCGGAAATGATACTCCCACCGGTAGATCGTGACATCGGTGAGCTGCGGCAGGACTTGCGGCAGAACGGCGTGCTGGATGACTTGCAACGGCGTCGCGCCCGCGGCGCGAGCCGCTTCCAGCGGCTTGGGATCGACATGTTCGATTGCCTCGGAATAGAACTTGCCGACCATGCCGATCGAATGCAGCGCCAGCGCAAGGACACCAGGCAGCGCCCCGAAACCGACCGCGGCGACAAACAGAACGCCAAGGATGATCTCCGGCACCGAACGCAAGAAGGCGAGGAATGTCCGAACCGCCAGATAAACGGTCGGGTGCGGGCTGGTATTGGGAGCGGCCAAAAGTGCGAGCGGCAAGGAGAAGGCCACGGCGAGCGCCGTCCCGGCGATCGACATCGCAAGCGTATCCAGAAGCGGCCGCAACCATGATTGCCAGCGGCTGAAATCCGGCGGCACCATTTCAGAGGCTAGCGTACCGATCGCAGGCCCACTCTCCAGAAATCGCTGCGCGTCGAAAAAGCCCGTGGCCGCCAGCGCCGCTACGCACGCAGCGATGATCAAGCCGACGAGGCCCGCCCCGCGCAAGGCGGAGCGGCGTTGTTCTTCGAGAATGGCGTCAAACGTGTGCGAAACCGATTTCATCGTTTCACAGCTTGGCAATATCGAGTTGCAGCACTTTCGCCATGTCGCGCAGCACGTCGTAGTCCTTGTCGGTTGCCGTCGCGATAGCTTCAACGCGGAACAGCTTGAGGATGGCCGGGTCCTTTAGGTCCAGGAACGCTCGCTTGATAGCTTCCTTGAGCTCAGGCTTCAGAAAGCCCTGCACCGTGAGCGGGTAGTTCGGAATCGGTTCGGACAATGCGAGCTGCCTGAGCTTGGTGGAATCGATCTTCTTGGTCTCGACCAAGACCCGGTAAATGGATTCGGATAATGCCCCCGCAGGCACCTGCCCGGCAGCGACGGCACGCGCCACCGCATCGTGCTGGCCCAGGTGGACGACCTTATAGTCGGCGTCTCCGGTCAGCCCTTGCTTGGCGAGAAGGGCGCGCGGCGCAAGATGGCTCGACGTGGAAGCCCGATCACCGAATGCGAATGGCTTGCCCTTGATGTCGGCCAATTCCTTCACCGGGCCATCCGCCGTGGCTATCAGGATTGATTGGTAATTGGGTTTACCCTTTTCGACGCCTACGCCGAAGGGCTCGATTTCCGGCGCTTTCGACTTGGCGAGCACGTAGGAGAACGGGCCAAAATACCCGACCTCGATGCGTCCGAACCGCATCGCCTCGATCATCGACGAATAGTCCGTGGTGACGATGATCTCGACGGGTCTCTTGAGCACCTCCTCAAGGTACTTCTTGAGCGGCTGTGCATTCTGAATGATGGTCGACGCGTTCTCGTCGGGAAGCAGTGCGATACGCAGCTTGTCGGGGTTTGTCTTGTCGGCGGCAAATGCCGGAGCGGCGAGCACGCAGAGCCCGGCCGCGGCCGATGCAACGAGGAAGTTGCGGCGGTGAATCATCTGATTTCTCCATCCAGATTGAGGGCTCGACTAAGCCGCTTTGGCCAAGCCTTTGCGTTCCGTCGCATAGATACGATCGAGCGTAACCGACCCGAGTTGATCTGGCGCCCCTTCGAAAACGATGCCGCCCTGCGCGAGGCCGATGATGTGATCGGCGAACCGACATGCCAGATCGACCTGATGCAGGCTGACGATCGCGGTGATCCCGTCCTCGCGGCAGATCCGATGAAGATCTTCGAGCACCCGGACGGACGTGGCGGGGTCGAGGCTCGCGACGGGTTCATCGGCGAGCATGATTTCCGGCTTCTGGGCCATGGCGCGCGCGATGCCGACGCGTTGCTGTTGTCCACCGGAAAGCTGATCGGCGCGGTCCAGCGCCCTGTCGGCAAGTCCGACCCGGTCAAGCGCCTCCAGGGCCAGCAGGCGGTCAGCGCGCGGCAGCGGAAAAATCGACCGCACCACACTGTGCGCAGCAAGCCGTCCCGTCAGCACATTGTCGAGCGCCGACAGCCGGCCGATCAAATGATGTTGCTGGAACACCATTCCAGTCCGCCGCCGATGCGCCCGCAACTGTGTGCGGCTGGAGAAGATCGATCCACGCCCCTCGACGCAAACCTCACCCGACGTCGGCCGCACGAGCCCATTGAGGCTGCGCAGCAATGTCGATTTTCCCGCCCCTGAGGTGCCGAGAAGAACGATGAATTTTCCCCGCTCGAACATGGCGGTGGTCGGCCGCAGCGCGACGACCCCGTTGGGGTATGTAACGGTCACGTTCTGGAGCGACAACATCTCGAACCTCGCAGCGTGTTCGCTGTTTCCGAACAAAATCGTTAATTGTTCGCTTAGTCCGACTATCAAGCGTCCATGACGTCAGGATGACACAGCCCAAGGCAGGCTCGATGCCCGACCTGCTGGTCCGAGCTACTCTCTCAAAACTCGGACGTGTTAAGTGTTCTGTACGCGATTGATCCGCCTCACCGCGAAGCTGTCGCTGCGGTACGGAAATAAAAAGGTTCGCTCGGCAGCGAGCCGTAGACAAAAGGCTCCTGCTGCCGTCCGGTTGCGGCCATCACATCATCGCGGACGAAGCGAAAGAGCATGGAGATCTCCAGCCCCGGCTGCTTCAGCCGATTGAGCAGCGCCTTCATGAACGGAGAGTTGTCGTCGTCCCCATCGTGCGCCACCTGACCGGCTTTCGCCGCATAGGCGATCATGGTCCCGCCCTCGGGCTCCACGCGCGCTAGCCCCATTCCGAGCGAGCGCGTGCTGTTAGTGAAGCGCATCTGCGGCGCGAAAGGATTGTCCCGGCACGCATCCAGCACGATGAGCCGCAATCCCCGCACGCCTTCGATCGCGGTGCTGAGCTCGTCGATCGAAACTGCTTCGAGGCGCACGTCGCGATCGGTCTTCAACTGCGCATCGACAGGTGCGAGCCAGTTGACTCCGCCCATCTCGAGTCCGTGGCCGGCAAAATAGATGACGGCCCAGTCAGACGTTTCCGCCTCCCTGGCGAAGGCTCGCAGGGCGGCAAACATCTGTTCGCGCGTCTGATCGCGCAGCAGCGTCACCTTGCGGAAGCCGAGCGCGTCGAATTCCGCCGCCAGCGCCTCGGCGTCGCGGCGCGCATTCTTGAGGGGTGAAACGTTCTGATAGGCGGCATTGCCGATCACCAGCGCAACCCGATTGCTGCGCTCGCGCGACGGCGTTGCGCCCGGCGCGACCGGTTCGCCGCGGGGCGGCGCCATTGCGCTATCCACCTCGCGCACAAGCTGCTCCGCCTCGCGGAACACGTCGGCGGCGTCGGGACTGGACAGCGGCAGCCGGCGCGCGGTGGACAGCGCATCCCGTGCGGCCGCGATGTTGTTGGTTCGACCCAATGCCACGCTCTTTAGCGCAAACGCTTCGGCGTTTTGGGGGTCGATCTTGAGCAGCGCATCCAGCACAGGAAGCGCTTCCGGGTAACGCTTCAGCGCCACGAGGGCTTTTCCGTGCAGCAAGCCGATGTCGGCGGAAGTCTTCTGCTGCGAAGAGTTACCGCTGACCCGAGCGGCGCGAGCTCGCGCAATCTGTTGGAGCGCCTCATCGGGACGGCCAAGTTGCACCAGGAAGTCGGCCTGGTGGATGAAATTGTAGATGCCGCCAGGTTGCAGCCTGGCCGCCTGGTCCAGATCGGCCCGGCTCTCCGCGATGCTGCCACGCCGCACATGGGCAGCGGCGCGGTTGCGCAACGCGTCGGCGCGGTCGGAATTATTGTTCGCGACCGCGAGCGCCTTGGTCGCGTCTATGATGGCGAGGTCGAATTGGCCGAACCCGCTGCGGATCAACGCCCGGTTAAGCCATGCTTCGACGAAGGAGGGATTGTCTTCGAGGCACCGGTCGCAGCTGGCGAGTGCGTTCCTGTAGTCGTGCCGGGTGATGAACTTATAGCACCGATTGTAGTACGCGATCGCGCGCTCTCGTTTTGAAATGCCGGGCGTGCTGATGATCGCCATACAGGCTGCGAGGCCGGCCTCGTTGTCGTCCGCACGGCAGGAATTCCAGAGCTTTGCGCGATTGTCGGAAGGTGCGGCCTCGGATGCGCCGGCACCGGGCAACATCAACGCAAGCGCTAGCACAAGCGCCATGGCATGGCCCGGCCGGGCGTGGCGATGACCGAACAGAAGCGCGATCATGAACGTGTCCTGTTGAAAACGGCGACTTGCCCGCGCGCCGGCGAACCAACCACGTCAGTCAGATGCGGCGGCTGGTCGAGAGCCCGCGCCACCCGCCTGATCAGCATGATCATGGCTGTTGCAACCATCAGGAAGATCGACCCGATGAAAGCCAGGATGATCGGCATCAGCCAAAGGGAAAACACGCCTCGAATGGCCGCCGATTCCGGTACATCGGGATCGTAGAGCACCGAGACAGTTTGTCCGGTGCGATAAGCCGGCGGATTGGTGCGCAGCCCGGACTGGAATTCAATGGTACGACCGTCCATCGTCTGGAAGCGCACGACTGGCGCAAACACGTAGCCCTTATCCTCGCTGTCGCGCAGGCGCACCATCTCGATCACCGACCCGGGCGTTTCAATGGCGCGTGCAATCCATGTTCTTGTTGACCAGACACTGAAGCCCGCTGCGAGCAATAGCAGCAGGCCAATCGGTATCAGGGCGAACCTGGCAAGGCGGCTGAGAAAAACTGCAGGATCTTCCATGAAACGACGCGCCCTGCGGCAAACACTGTTGTAGGCGTGGATGTGTCTTGGCGTGGACTGAAAGGTTCAATGCCCCGAGCAGGTGTCATGGCACCAGCGGCGGGCACAACTCCCGAGCAGCGGGGCGCAGAGGCAGCGAGGTTTACTCTTCCAACCTCCACCCCCTCATTTCTTCCCGAACGCGCTGAGCAGTCCGCCCAGCAGCTTCGATGCGATTCCGCCGATCGCGCCGAAGCCGCCGGTGGCGCCGATCACGCCGGTGATGATCGGAATCAAGGTTGCTATGGTCGAACCTGAAACCGGCGCGGCTGTGGTTGGCGCCTGACCGGCAATCGCTCCCAGATTGAAGGGCAGGTTGAGAATGCCCGCCGACTGCAGCAGGGTGACGATACCAAGCATGCCCGCTGAAAGCTGTACGCTCGGCCGCGACATCGCCGGCGCGAGCGGCTCGGCGGGCTTATCCGGTTTTTCGGTGCCTGGAAGCGGCTTGCCGGTCAGCCGCTCGTAGAGCAGCGGCATCAGCACGGTGATGAGATCGACCGGCGGCGCGGCGGCTGGCTGTTGCGGCGTTGCCGGCTGCGCGACGACCGGCGCCGGGACGGTGTTGACCGGTTGCGCGAGCACCGGCGCATTGGCGATCGGCGTGATCGCCGGCATCGCAGCGGGCTTGCCGGTCGCAAGCACGGTAAGAAGCTGCGTGATGTCGAGCTGCTTGCCGGTAAGTGCCGACTGCAAAATCAGCGGCAGCAGCAGTTCGAGGCCTTGGCCCGGCTTGGCAGGATCGGCCATCGGTTTCTCCTTCGATAGCAACATGAGAATAAGCGGGAGCAGTTGCTGCAGGTCGAGCGCGGCAGCGCCAGAGGCGGTACCGGTCTCCGCGACGAGGACGCCAGGCATTGCGGCTTCGGCCCCGAGCGAGACGCCGAGCGCGGCCGCCGTCTCCGGCCCGACCGCGCCATCGACGACCATGCCCTCGGCTTCCTGAAAACGCAGCACGGCTGCTTGCGTGTTTAATCCGAACTCGCCGTCGATCAGGCCGGGATCGAAGCCTTTGGCGGCCAGCGCCGCCTGGATGCGCGCAACCACCGCCATATCCATGTTCGGTGCATCGACCTCGTAGATGATGGCGGGCGGGTTGACCTTGATCGGCGCGGCACTGTCATAGGAGATGCCGGGAATCAGGATGCCGGTATGCCAGCCGCGGCCGTGCACCGTGTCGGCCACCACGCCGTAACGCCGTCCCTTTGCCTCGATGGTGCCGCCGTTGCCGTCGCATACTGCGATGTGGCCCATCTTGCCCGGACCAGGCGGATAGCGGAGCACGATGCCGCCGACGGTTGCCGCCGCCTCCTCCACCGAAACGCGCTTACCGAGCCGTTCGAGGTCAGCCTTCCAGGCGCCGGTATAGGCATCGGCCTTGGCCGGCAGCGCCGTGTGGTCGACGCAGCCGTAAAGCGTGCCGGCTTCCTGATAGACCAGCCATGAAACGAACTCGGCGCAGTCCCACGGGCCATGCCAATGCGGATCGTCCTTCGGCACCTGCGTGTTGACGTATTGCTCGCCGATATGCGCGCGGGCGCGCTGAACCAGACCCGCACCCGAGGGCACACCGCTCGTGGGTGGCTGGGCAACGGCTACAGCGGGCAGGCTGTTCAGGAAGGCATCGGCGCTGCCGGCCTTGTACATTCGATGCGCCTGACGCCACTGCTCTTCGGTCAGGTTATTGCCTTTGCCCGACTCGCGGCCGGCAATGGCCTTCAGCAAGGCAATGGCCTGAACGGGGTCGTCGACCATCTCCTTCGTCAGGATCGCGTTCGAGTCATAGCCGGGTACGCCGAAGCCGTGAGCGCCGGTCCACTTCGTTCCGGCCTCGCCGATCCGCATGCCGACATAGCTCCGTGACAAGAGGTCGAAGTTCGAGGCGGCGCCGTTCACCGGCGAGGGAAAGCGCGCGATCTTGTGCCCGCCGCCGATGATGCCATAGCCGGTCTGGCCAAAGCGCGCGGCGCGTGCGCTCGGATATTGAGCGCCGGGATTGTTGTAGCGGAACGAAGCGACCTCGCTGCCTGCGACGTCGTCGCGATTATCAGCGGTTGAAGGATCGGTAGACCTGCCAATTTGACCCATTGCTCGCTCCCCCGTTTGTGTGCCTGTTGCCCGCTTCCTCTTCGCCGATCGCTGCGTCCTCGGCCTCGGTTTGCTGCTCATTGGCCGGCCCAGATCTGCCCTTTCGGCACGATGATCCGATCGTCGCGGCCAGTGACAACCGGCCGGACGCACTGTCCGCACTATCGATATTCGTTTGCGCAGCCGGAGCATTATGGCTCACGGCGAACCGTGAAGAGCTTACATCGTTTTGCAGCCCTTCACGTGTGAGCTAGCTAACAGTTGCGATGCAGGTCACCTGCAACTGAGTGCATCGGCCGCTGTTCTCGGAGTTGTCGTCCTGACCACGCTCGCCGTTGTCATGACCATTGATGATGCACCTATGCCAGCCCGGAAGCTCTCATGGCTTCGACATGCCATCTGCCGCGCCTGAACAGGACAGCGTCCATTGCCGCGGCTGCCGGCGCGACAGTCGGCTGCGCGCCCGCGCTGGCCCAGCATGCGGGCCGTGGCATTATGGTGGTATTACGGTGACAGCGCTGGGCTGCACCGCTATCCCGTTCTCACGCTTCCCGGTACCAGCTCGCGAGTTGCCACAAATCGTTGTCCCAGCCCGAGATATGCGCGGTCAGCTTGTTGCCGAGCGCGGCGACGCGGCTCCGGGAGACGATGGGTTGGATGTAATTGTCTGTTACGACGAGGTCGTTGAGCTTGATGAACAGCGCCGCGCGCTTCACCGCGTCGAGCTCCCGTTCGACCTGCTTGTAGATCTCGTCGTATTCCTTGCTTTGCCAGCGCGAGACATTGCGCCCCTGCCACTTGTTTTCCTTGTTCGCTATCTGCCACGACACATACTGGTTCATGAAAAACTGCGGATCGGCCTGCGGCATGGTGGTGTTGTACATCTGCGCGTCGCAATAGAAATGCGTGTAGGTATCGGGATTGGCGGCGTCCGAGGAGAAGAACACCGATCCCACCACCGACTTCAGTTCGATGTCGATGCCCGCTTTCTGGCACGCCTGCTTGACGATGGCCTGGGTCTTCTGCCTGGGCGCATTTATCGAGGTCTGAAACACGAACTTCAGCGGCTTGCCGTCCCTGGCGCGAATGCCGTCGCCGCCCTTTTTCCAGCCAGCGGCCTCGAGGATCTGGTTGGCCTTCTCGATGTTGAATTCGAATTTGGTGTTTTTCGACCGGAAGCGTTCCGGGTTGTTGAGGAAGTTCGGGGTGGCCCGTGCCGTGCGGCCATAGATGAATTTCTCGATCGACGCGCGATCGATCAGGAGATTGATGGCCTGGCGCACGGCCGGATCGCTGAACAGCGGATGCCTGGTCTTTATGCTCGCGCGCTCGCCGTCGACCTCGACGGCGGGATCAGTCGAGTTGAGCGACATGAACTCGACATTGCCTGACGGCGTGATGTTGACCCTGCCCTTTCCAGCGGCTTCCAGCTTCAGCAGGATGTCCTCTTCGACCAGCATGTTCCAGGCATAGTCATATTCGCCGGACTGCAGCACCGCGCGCGCCGCCGACACCGCGTCGCCGCCGCCCTTGACCTCCACCTCATCGAAATGCGGCCGGTTGGCGACGTGGTAGTTCGGATTGATCTTGCCGCGGAGCATGTCGCCCGGCTTGAAATCCACGAACAGATAAGGACCGGTGCCGACCGGCTTCAGATTGTGCGGCGCCTCGCGCGACCTGGCGCCGACGTAATCCTTGAACAGATGCTTCGGGATGATCATGCCGTAATTGCCGACAAAGGCATCGGCCCAGAACGGCGTCGGCTTGGCAAAGGTGAGGCGGACGGTGAAGTCGTCGATCTTCTCGACTGTGATGTCCTTGTAGTTGGCGATCGAGACCGCCGCGGTCTCCGGCGTTTTGGCATATTCCCAGGTGAAGACGACATCGTCGGCCGTGAACGGCATGCCGTCGTGCCATTTGACGCCGCGTTTCAGCTTCCAGACCACCGAGCGGCCGTCTTCGGCCAATCCGTCATTCTCCTTGCTCGGAATCTCGGCGGCGAGGATCGGAACCAAATTGCCGTCGCCATCCCATCCCGCCAGCGGCTCGTAAAAGATCCGGCAGCCTTCCTGATCCTTGGTGCCGACGGCGAAATGGGGATTGAGCAGGGTGATGGCCTGCCAATACATCAGTTTCAGCACGCCGCCGCCGCCGGCCTTGGTCGGCTTGTAGGGTAGCTCGGTCGCAGCCATCGCGACCCCGGACTGGCTAAGCATCATCCCTGCCATCGGCGCGGTCAGGCCGACGGCAATCATTCGCTGGACAAAGGCCCGCCGCGAGAGCCGGCCGGTCTTGACGTCAGCAATCAGGTCTCGAAGTTCCCGTTCTTTCATGGGGCCGACTCCTCACTGGTGCTAAATGCCTCGTCACTCTCAATACTGAAATGGATCACCTAAGCGCGAACCTGTCAAAGCAGGATCCGGGCCACCGCAGTTCACGGAGTTGTTGTCTTGACCGCACTCGCCTTTATTACGACCATCGATGATCCAGCACCTCTAGCCCAGGAGCTCTCATGTCTTCATCCGATCTGCCGCGTCTGAACAGGAGAGCTTTCGTTGCCGGGGCTGCCAGCGTAACCATCTGCTGCGCGCCGGCGCTCGCCCAGCATGCGGGCCATGGCACGCCGTCAGGCGCAGCGCTGCCGGAAGCAGCGCCCTCCGCCGATCCGTTCGCCCGGCTTCAGGGCGGCACGCCGCATCACCTCACCACCGAGCAGATTGCGCAGCGAAAGGTGGAAAGCCCTGCGCCAAAGGGTCCGCAAGGGCGCTGGACGCCCAAGGCGGCGTTGCCACTGCCGCGAAGCGAAATGGCCTGGGCCACTGCCTGGGCGAGGCGCATGCATATTGTCGGCGGCTATGGCGAAGGCCGTGTCGACCGCGCCTATCACCACGTTTACGATCCGAAGGACGACCGATGGTTCAATGCCGCGCCATTGCCGCGCGGTGCCAACCATGTCGCCGTCGTGGCGGATGCGGGGCGCGTCTACGCGCTCGGCGGCTTCATCGAGCAGAATCGCAATCCGGATCCGAATGCATTTGCCTACGACGTGGCTGCCGACAAGTGGACGGCCATCGCCCCATTGCCACGTCCGCGCGGGGCGGCCGCGGCGGTCGTGCTTGATGGCAAGATCCATCTGATCGGCGGCGCCGGCGCGCCCACCAACGAGCGCGCCAGCGTCGGCTGGCATGAGGTCTACGATCCGCAAACCGACAAGTGGGAAATCCGCAAGGCGCTCCCGGCGGCGCGCGACCATGTCGGCGCCGTCGCCCATAACGGCATGATCCATATCATCGGCGGCCGCTTCAACACCTTTGAATACAACACCGACCTTCACCACGTTTACCTGCCCGCGCTTGACACCTGGAAGGAGCGCGCGCCGCTGCCCACGGCGCGTTCCGGTCACGGCCTCGTCGTCTACCGCGACCGCTTGTTCGCGATGGGCGGCGAATACGGCGTGCAGGACAAAGGTCAGATATCGCAAGCTACGGTATTCGGTCAGATGGAGAGTTACGATCCGCAGACGAACACCTGGCAATCCCACGCGCCGATGCTGACGCCGCGGCACGCGGTCGGCGCCACCACGATTGGCGATACCATCTACGTTGCCGGCGGCGGCGCGGTGACGGGCGGGGCGGTCCAGTCGTCCGTGCACGAGGCGTTTACACTGGCTGCTTGATTGCGCCCGACCGCAAGGCAAGCGTGCTTGGGCACGGGATTCACCGCTCCCACGGGCCGGCGGCTCCGGCCCTGACGACATCGAGCCAAGATTCAGAGATCGCTTTTCAAGACCAGCTTAGATCCGTTTTCTCATTTCGTCGCCGACCACGCGAAGGTCAATCCTGCCGATCAGATCGGAACGAAGCGCCTCGGCCTCGCTGATGGCGGCCATGGTCTGCCGCAAGGTGCTGGCGTTCGAGCCGAGCGACACGATGCCGCCCAGCACGGCGGCAATCGAGCCGAGGGTGGCGACCTGATTGGACCCGAGCAGGCCGAGCACCGTGACGAGCATCAATCCGGCTCCGGCGGCGATCGCCAATTTCGAGACCAGCATGATCTTGCGGCAGCGCTCGGCGATCTCGGCCAACTCCTCGAGCCGCGCTTCGATCTGCGAAATCTCGTCACTCGGGTCGTCCTCGTCCATCGGTCTCAATCCGGTTGCAAGGTTTCATTTTCAAGAATCGTCGGCGGGCAGATCTCTTACCGTAATTGACGCGCCGATGGCCATCGGCCTCA
The DNA here is from genome assembly GCF_023073815.1 of Bradyrhizobium sp. 157. NCBI lineage: Bacteria > Pseudomonadati > Pseudomonadota > Alphaproteobacteria > Hyphomicrobiales > Nitrobacteraceae > Bradyrhizobium > Bradyrhizobium sp. 157. The sequence continues at coordinate 41,014 of NZ_JADPKF010000005.1, forward strand.
TTTCTTCCGGCTGTCATCCAGACGCGGTCGTCCAGTCCACGCCCGATTGAGCCACCGGGTAGCCAGTTCGAGCCGCGGCTTTCCCTGCAGCCGCGCCTGCGCTTCATGATAGGGGCCGACATAGCGGAGGCGGGTCGGCAGGTGGGGATATAGGCGGCGTATCCACTTGAGCGCGCGATCCGCGGCCCTCCGATCGCGTTCGTCGAGATCGAGGCCGAAACCTGTGCGCAGCCGCTCGGGCAGCATCTGTGCGCTCAGGGCCACGTACCAGCGCGGCGGCCGCAACCATGGACGTGAGCCGGTGAAGATGTGGTGGACCACGTCACGCGCCGCGGTGCTGACGGATAAGGTATCGGATTGAGCCATGGCGGCGTTGTACTCGGCGAAGGATGACCAATCCGCCGGCAGGTCCGCAGGTCTCAGCCCGAACAGCGCGCCGAACAGCCGGCTTTCGGCCCAATATTGCTCGCGCTCTTCAGGCGAGAGCGGAGGCAAGACGAGGTCGTGCGCGATGGCGGCGGTTTCGACGAGGGTGGCGTGAACCCAGCGCAGCGCGGCGACATCGTTGGCGCTGTAGGATGAGCCTTGGGCGAAGCGGCCGCTCGCCTCGGGAAGCACGCCGGAGATCATCGCGTGCCGCCGATGCAGGCGCCGGGCCGCGGCAGTCGCGCCGTCGAGCGAACCGAACACCATTGTAAACATCAGCTCAAAGGTTCGATGAAAGCGGCCGACCGGATCGGCAAAGGTGCGCGAGTGCTCGGCAACCGCAGCCGCGACCCAGGGATGCGCCAGTTGAAGCAGTAAGGCGCGCCCGGCTCCCAGAAACATCACGGCTTCCCTGTCGATCCGCCACGTCACCGACGCCGGGCCAAAGATACCCTCAGCCGGCCCAGCGGCGCCGGCCCTGACGACATCAAGAGTAGCGTCTAGATCGCTTTCCGAGACCAATTGACAAACCTTCGACAGAGATCGACCTGCTTTTCGCGACGCGGATTCTACCGCAACTCAGCGTGCGCGGGCAGAAATATCCCGAGCATCGGTAAAGCCAAACCAGGCGAGCGGCAACGCTAGGCCGCAGAGCACCGCCATCGCAACGAACGCCCCTCCGCCATACCTGGCATAGAAAAGCCCCGAAAGCAGCGTCAGTGCGGCTGTCACCGCGCCTGAACCAAACGCGTAGATTGCTTGGGCCGTTGCGGCCATTCTGGCGGGGACAAGAGCGGCCATCAATCGCATGCAAGACAGATGCAGCAGTGCGAACGTCAATCCGTGCAGCGGCTGCACCATCGCGAGCGCCGCAACGGAAGTCGTGGTCCCCGCAATCGACCAGCGGATGATTCCGGCTGCCGCCGCCAACGCCGCCGCACCACGCGTGCCGATCCGGTTGAGCAAGGCCGGTCCGATCAGCAAGAATACGATGACCTCTGCAGCGACGGCCTCCGACCACAAGACGCTTATGACGGAGGTGTCTATTCCGGCATTGCTCCACCTGATCACCGCAAAGGCGTCATGCATGGCGTGGCTGCCATAGATCAGAGCAGAGACTAGTATCAGGACTCGGAATCGCGCGATCCCAAGGAGCCCACGAACCTCGCTCGCAAGCTGCGATGCGCCGGTATGCGGCGCCGATGGAGCTGAAACCCTAGGCACCAGCGCGGTTGCCCCAGCGGCAGCGACAAGCAGGGCTGCGTTCAGCCAGATCACACGCGTCAGGTCAGTGGAAGTGATGAGTTGCCCGATGAGCAGCGTACCGCAGACGAAAGCCGCCGACGCGGCGCCGCGGATCCAGCCGTATTCGAAAGGCCGCCCCGCCATCTGCGGCTTGGCCGCGTTGACCGCCAACGCGTCGGCCACCGACGTCGTAGGGGCTAGTGCCACGGCTTGAACCAGCGCCAGAAGCAGCAACATCCAGAAACCATCGGCCCACAGCAACGCCACAGCCGTTGCTGCTGCCAGGGCGGCGCAGCATGCGAGCACGAGACGCAGCGATTGCAGGAAGTCTGCAAACATCCCGACGAGTGGACCAGCGACAAGACGCACCAGCAACGCAGCCGCCAGTATCACGCCGATCTGCTCGGGCGTGAGCGCTCTGGTTTCAAAAAACTTCGGCCAAAACGGCGATGCAACGCCGAACGCCGCGTACAACGCGGCGTAAAGAGCTATGTAGGCGACTGGCCCAGAAACGCGCATTTCTGAAAGTTCCCCTCGGTAGAATTACGGCCACAAAGAACACTGCTCTGCCGTAGTTCATCCGCGAAATCTCCACATCCAACTTCTATCCGACCGGCCTTCACACAAATGGATGGAAGTTGATGCGATATCTTTTCGCCGCCGTGATTGCTGTGTTTGTAGTCGCGGTGGATTTTGAAAGTTCCGGAATCAGGTCAGTATGGATGGAACCATCTTTCGTTGTCGCCGAAGCGCAATCGGAACCCGCCACGACATCGAATTCTCACACAGGAACTGTGACCGCGTCGGTCGAGCATTCGCAAGAACCGGACGCAACAAACGTCGTCACCGCGCCGTACGAGTCGGCAACGAGAGCCGATGGCGCGGCTCATGCGGTCGCCTCGATAAAGGAGGAGGCCGCGTCACCGAATCCGATCTGTGAGGCGGTCAGGACTGCCGCTGAGGAACACGATATTCCGATCGGGTTTCTCGCGCGCCTGCTCTGGCAGGAAAGCAGGTTTAAAACGGCGGAGGTCAGTTCGGCAGGCGCGCAGGGCATTGCGCAATTCATGCCGCGAACGGCGGTCGAAATGGGCTTGAGAGACCCGTTCGATCCGCTGCAGGCGATTCCTGCGTCGGCAAGATTTCTTCGCAAGCTTTATAATCAGTTCGGAAATCTCGGGCTTGCGGCGGCAGCGTACAATGCGGGCGGCGGCAGGATCGAGAAGTGGTTGTCGCGACGCGGCGCGTTGCCGAAGGAAACGCGCGCTTACGTCAAGATCATCACCGGCCACAAGGCCGAAGCCTGGACGGACGAAGACAATACCGTCCACATGCCGACGGACCTGCCGGATAAGGCGCCATGTGAAGGGGTCGGCGGCCTGTCGAAGGAAGACCAGATCGCCGAAGTGCCGGTCGATCTGGCGCCTTCCATCAGCGGGATGTTGCGAAAGGCCGACATTGCCGAAGAGAGCCACGCGGCTGTCAAAAAGCGGCGGGTTGTTGCAAGCCGAACCGCAAGGGCCGTACGTACCGCGTTCCGGAATGCGCATGCCCGGGTGACCCGGCTAGCAGCAAAGGCTGCGACACGGAAACTCGGCAAACAATCCGGCACCCGCTTTGCGTCGGCCGCCGGCAGCGGCAGCCGGACAAAGTCATCGAAAGCATCACGGGAGCTATAGGCTCGTATCGACCGGCCAGTGGCACGCGAAAAAGCCCGCATTGCTGCGGGCTTTTTTGTCTCACCCGAACTATCCTACCACCGATAGCCGCCGGTGCCGAAGCTGAAGGTTACGCCGGGACCGCCGCCATAATAGCGGGGACCGTAGTGGCCGTACCGGCGCGGCGCGTAGTAGCCGTAGCTTTCGCGGTACGGGCGATGATAGTGCCGGTGGTAGCCCCAGTGCCGATGTCGCCAGTGGCGGCGATGGGCGCTGAAGTCAGTGGAAGACTGCACGACATCCGTCGAAGGTTTCGCCTTCACCGCATTGTCGGCGGCGTTGGCGGCGGAACCGCCGATCAGCGCAGCAGCACCAACGGCAAATACGATGGCTAGCTTCTTCATCATCGAACTCCAGTGATTGTGTCGACTCTACCGAGACTAATCACCGCGCCGCGATCACGTTCCGTCTGCGACATTAAGACTGCTACAGCTCCTTGAACAAATATTCATGAGTATGAACGGCAGTTCCTTCGACGAGAGTAGCGTTGTACGGCTTCGCGCCGGGGCTTAAAGATCGTCGGTGATCGGAAATCAGCGACATTGCAGATGTGGCGCGATCTACCACCGCACCGAGGCGATGGCGGCCTCGCGCGAGATCGACAGTTTTGAGTGCACGACCTGCGGCGCGACGCTCGAAAAGTGGGAGACCGCGTGGGTGCCGAGCTATCGCCTGATCACGGTTCCAGCGATCAAGCCTGACGAAACGCCGCCGACTGCAAGCGAACCGTGATCATTGCGCTGGACTGATCGCAACTGCGCATCACGCGCCGGAATCGCTGGCGTTGGGATAGAACAACTGCTCGCCATTGATCTTGTAGTCGGCGATCGCCTTCTGTCCCTCTGGTGATACGAGCCAGTCGATGAATTGCTGGCCGAGATCCTTCTTGACGCTCGGATGCTTTTCCGGATTCACCAGCATGACGCCGTACTGGTTGAACAGGCGCTTGTCGCCTTCGACTGAAATCGCGAGGTCGCCGCGGTTCTTGAACGACAGCCAGGTGCCGCGATCGGCGAGCACATAGGCGTTCGAGGCCGAGGCGGTGTTGAGCGCAGCGCCCATGCCCTGCCCGATCTCCTTGTACCAGGAGCCTCTGTCCTTTGCGATGTCGATGCCAGCGACTTTCCAGAGGTTGAGCTCGGCCTGGTGCGTGCCGGACTTGTCGCCGCGCGAGATGAAATCGGCAGCCTTGGCCTTGATCGCGGAGAGCGCAGCAACGATGTCCCTCGAGCCCTTGATGCCGGCCGGGTCGCTCTTCGGGCCGATCAGGATGAAGTCGTTGTACATCACGGGATGGCGCCTGACGCCAAAACCTTCGGCGACGAATTTTTCTTCCGCAGGTTTGGCGTGGACGAACACGACGTCGGCATCGCCGCGGCGGCCGGTGTCGAGCGCTTGTCCCGTGCCCTGCGCCACCACCTTTACGTCGATGCCGGTCCTGGCCTTGAACATCGGCAGGATGTGGCCGAACAGACCGGAATCCTGCGTCGAGGTGGTCGAGGCCACCACGATCGATTTGTCCTGCGCGACGGCGTGGCTTGCGAATACAACGGTGGCGGCGGCGATCAGCACGCGGCGGGTGAACATTTTCATGGGTGTCTTCCTTCCATCAAACCAGTAGTTCGCCCGCGAGGAATGTTTTGGCCTCGGCGGTTTGCGGCCTGTCGAAGAACGATGCAGCCGTGGCGGTCTCCACGATGCGGCCGCGGTGAAGCATGACGATTTCACCGGCAAGCCGTCGCGCTTCGCCGAGATCATGGGTCGCCATCACGACCTTGATGTTGCGCTCGCTGACGGCGCGGATGATGTCTTCCACCGCCTTCGTGGCGATGGGATCGAGGCTTGCGGTCGGCTCGTCCAAAAACAGTACCGCGGGATCGCGCGCCAGCGCGCGTGCCAGCGCCAGCCGCTGCTGCTCGCCGCCAGATAGCCTTCGCGCCGCGCGGTCCGCGAGCGCGTGCAAGCCCACCAGTTCGAGCAATTCACCGATGCGGCGCGCATGTTCCGCGCGCGGGATGCCGGCGGCGCGCAGCGCAAAACGGAGATTGGCGGCGGCGCTGCGCCGGAGCATCGCCGGGCGCTGAAACACGATCGCACGCTTGAGCGGGGGGACATGTTCGAGTCCGCCCCAGGTGATGCGCCCGCGCGACGGCGCCAGCAGTCCCATCGCCAGGCGCAGCATCGTCGATTTGCCCGAGCCGTTGGGGCCGATCAAAACCGTGGGCGGACCCGGTGCCAGCGCGAGCGCGATGTCGTCGAGGATCGTGACGCCGCCGGCTGCCACCGTGACGCCATGGAATTCGATCGGCAGTTCGCTCGAGGGCGCGCGCATCGTCATCCCGCCAGTCGCTCGCCGGCGCGGCGCACGCCCCAGGCCAGCGCGTTGACCGCGATCACGATCGAAATCAGCACGAGGCCGAGGCCGACGGCGAGCGGCAGGTCGCCTTTGGAAGTCTCGAGCGCAATCGCCGTCGTCATCGTGCGCGTGAAGCCCTCGATGTTGCCGCCGACGATGATGATGGCGCCGACCTCCGCGGCTGCACGGCCGAAACCTGCCAGAAGCGCCGTGACCAGGCTGAAGCGCGCGTCCCAGATCAGCGCCATGACGCGGCCGAGGGGCCCGAGGTTCATCGCGGTGAGTTCGTCGCGGTATTCGAGCCAGAGATCCTCGATGGTCTGGCGCGTCAGCGCAGCGATGATCGGCGTGACCAGCACGGTCTGCGCGACGATCATGGCGCTTGGGGTGAACAACAGGCCGAACGCGCCGAGCGGCCCGGAGCGCGACAGCGCAAGATACACCGCGAGGCCGACGACGACCGGCGGCAAGCCCATCAGCGCATTGAGCAGGACTATGACGCCCTGGCGGCCGGGGAATCTCGTCAGCGCGACCCAGGCGCCCAAAGGTATGCCGATCAGCGCGGCCAGCGCCACCGCCGAGAAACTCACATAGAGCGACAGCCGCACGATCGCGAACAGCGCGGGATCACCGCTGAGGACGAGTTGAAGGGCGGACGGGTCGTCTGGCATTTGTAATTCCAACTAGCGCGGTACATCTTGCGCAGATAGAGACGGTATGGTCAATTTCTGCAATAGCTTCATTCAAATGCATATTGGTGCCTATGCCGGGACTCCTCACGACAGACGAAGCGGCCGAGTATCTGCGGCTCTCCGAGCGCAAGCTCTACGAACTGGTGGCGAACCGTGAAGTGCCCTGCAGCAAGGTGACCGGTCGCTGGCTGTTTCCGCGCACGGCGCTCGACCGCTGGGTAGCCGCCGGCCTGATCTCGCCCGCCGCGCTGGCGCAGGTGGCGGCGCCGCCGATCGTCGGCGGCAGCCATGATCCGCTGCTGGAATGGGCGCTGCGTGAGAGCAATTCCGGCCTTGCCAGCCTGCCCGAAGGCAGCGAGGAAGGCCTGCGTCGGCTGACCCGCGGCGAGGTGATGATCGCAGCGATCCACCTGCATCGGCTGGATGGCGATGACGAACGAGCCAATGTCGAAGCGGTCGCCGATGCGCCGGGCCTGCACGATGCAGTCGTGCTCGGCTTTGCCCGGCGCGAGCAGGGCATTCTGGTCGCCTCAGGTAATCCGCTGGGCCTGACCGACTTGGCCTCGACCGCGAGATCGGGCGCGCGGATGGCGCAGCGCCCACCCGGCGCCGGCGCGCAGTTGCTGCTGCTCGCGCTGCTGGCGCGGGCGGGGATCGCACTCGACGATCTGAAACTGGCAAAGCCCGCCTTCCCCACCGGACCCGATATCGCCCAGGCCATCCGCGCCGGCCGCATCGATTGCGGGATCGCGACGCGAAGCGTGGCGAAATCGGCGGGGCTCGATTTCCTGCCGCTGACCTGGGAGCGCTTCGACCTGGTGATGCGGCAGCGCGACTACTTTATGAAGGGACCGCAGGCGCTGTTCGACTTCATGCGCGGGTCGAGCTTCCGCGATCGCGCGGGCGAGCTCGGCGGCTATGACGTCAGCGAGGCTGGCGCGGTGCGGCTGGTGAACTAGGGGATTCCGATCGCCACCGACGCCCGTGCTGGTCCGCCCCGAAGAGGGATATGCAGCGACCGTCGAAGTTTAACTGGGGCAAACCGGAAATCTCGGGACCTGGCCCCGGATCGCCACCGCCACGCCACCAAATCGCCAAACGACTCAACGACGCCTAGTGCAGCGGGGCGCGGGCACCACGGGAGGAACTGATGGATACCACGACCTCTGCCGTACCCGACGAGAAAGCGCCTCCGCCGGAGGAGACGCTGGCGACCCAACCCGGCAAAGAGAAATCGAATCCCGCTAGCCCGCTGGAGATCACCACCGAGCGATTCAACACTTCCGTCGCCCGGCTGACCTCAAATTCGATAGACGACCTTCACAAGCTGGCTTCCGAACTGCAAAAAATGCAGGAATTCTTAAAATCCGAGGTCGACAGCGTGCAGCGCCAAATCGAAAGCGCGGTGGCCGGAATTAACATCATCGTCGAAACTATTGGTCCGTGGAAAAGCTTCGCGGGCTCACAAGCGCATCCATCAGGCACTCGTAACCTGCGCGCGGGGGGACCGGCTGCCAACATCGAGCAACGCATTCGCGGGTAGGGCCGCAGGCGCTGTTCGACTTTGCGCCCGGGCAGGCTTCCACGATCGTGCTGCCGAGCTTGGCGGTTATGATGTCAGCGAGGCTGGCGCGGTGCGGCTGGTGAACTTGGGCGCGGACAAGTTGAGCGCGCTGTGAGCGGCACCGATGTCCGCCTTGGAGTCACCCTCCCAGAATAAACGTGTAAATACAACAACATATGTCGCTCGGTTTTGTCTCGCGCCGCGCCAGCCTTCAAATTTTCCAGCCCACCGTGCGAACGGCTTGACCGCTGCCCAGGGGGCCGTTTTGCCACCACGAGCGGCTGTCCGGTCTATTCGCGAACCGGGGTGGCTCGCTTGCTGTTCTAATGGCCTGCGGGTTCATCTTACTGGCAGCTAACGAACTCCAGCGGGCCGCACTGGCTGACAGCACCTCGCCGCTGTAGGCTATTCGTGTGCTGGCCGCCCTTGGCTCGCCCGCACTCTGCCAAAGGGAGCAAAAGCAAAAGGGAGGGAGGACGTCCAATGAAAATGAGTTCGCTTATTAGGAAAGTCGCTCTGGTCTCAGTAACCTCCGCCACATTGGCGTTCGCGGGCACAGCGCTCGCCCAACAGCCCCGAGTTCTCAAGATACAATCGGCGGTTCCGCCATCGTCCACCACGCACGATGCTCTCAAGTTTTTTGCCGAGCGCGTCGACAAGTTGACCGGCGGTAATCTCAAGATCGAGGCGCTGCCGGGCGGCGCGGTCGTTCCGCCCTTCGAAATCCTGGATGGCGCGCACAAGAAGGTGATCGACGGTGCCTATGGCATCTCCTACTGGTGGTACGGCAAGAGCGTCACCGCGACGCTGTTCGCCAATACGCCGGCCGGCATTTTCGGCATGGATGCCGTCGACTTCATTGGATGGGTTTACGAGGGCGGCGGCCTCGATCTGTGGAACGAGTTCTATCAGAAGGAGCTCAAGCTCAATCTGGTGGCATTTCCGAGCATTCCGCCGAGCCCGCAAGCGCTCGGCTGGTTCAAGCGTCCGATCAAGGATCTGCCCGACTTCAGGGGAATGAAGTGCCGCCAGACCGGCATCGTCTCCCAGCTCTACGCCAAAATGGGTATGGCGGTCGTCAACATGCCGGGTGGCGAGATCCTGCCCGCCGCAGAGCGCGGTACGATCGATTGTGCCGAGTGGGTCGGCGGTATCGAGGATCTGCGACTCGGCCTGCATACGGTCTGGAAATATCACTACACACCCGGCATGCATGAGAGCGCCTCAGTCGCCGAGATCGCGATCAACAAGGACGTGTGGGACAGCCTGCCGCCGCAGAACCAGGAGGCCATCAAGTCGGCTACATCAGAGACATTCCTGCGCTGGTGGGCCAGCTTCCAGAGACAAAACGCGGACGCGATCGCAGAGTTTAAGGAGAAGCACGGAGTCAAGCTCCTGACGACACCGCCCGAGGTCAATCAGGCCTTCCTCAAGGCCTGGGACGAGTTTGCCGCGGCGGAGGCCGCGAAGAACCCGTTCTTCAAGAAAGTTTACGAATCTCAGAAGGCTTATGCCGCCAAGGTCGTGCCCGCCAAGCGCTTCATGTTCCCGCCCTACGCGTTGCAGGCGGACCATTATTGGCCCGTTAAGGAATAAGACGGCCTTGAACGCGATGGGATTGGATTGAATCGCCGTCGCGCTCCAGGTTTTTGATTGAGCATGATCTCCGGGCAAACGCTTCGCGTTTGTCCCGAGGGAGAACCGGTACCCACTTTTCCGGATCATGCTCTGGCGAAGGGATGACATAGCAGGAAAGGCGGCCTTGGCCGCCTTTTCTTGACATGGATAAGCAGCCCATCGCGCTTACCTGACGAGGTTCGGCAACCACAGTGCGATTTGCGGGAACAGCAGCAGCAGCGCCAAGACTATGACCTGAATCACCATATAATCGGACATGCCCCTGTAAATCGTGCTCAAGCTCCATTGCGGAACGACGTTCCGCAGGTAGTACGCCGACATTGCAACCGGCGGGCTCAAGTACGACGTCTGCATATTGACGGCGGTCAGTGCGCCGAACCAGATCAACAGGTCGAGCTTGTTCAAACCGAACTGAAGCTTTTCGACCACCGGCAAAACGATCGGAAGAAAGACCAGGATGATGACGGGCCATTCGAACGGCCAGCCGAGGATGAAAAAGATCGCCATGATCAACGCCAGCTTCCACCAGTCACTCAGCGGAAGGGCGAGCAGATAGTTGGTAATCAAGTTCGCCGTACCCAGCTTGGTGAAGACAGCGCCGAAAACCGTCGAGGCCAACGCCAGAAACAGCACCATGGCCGAGGTCACCATTGTGCCGATGGCCGCGTTGGTTATCGACCGCATGCTGAGCCGGCCGTAAAAGAGTGCAAGGAGGACAGCGCCGAAAGCCCCGCAGGAGGCTGCCTCGGTCGGCGTGGCGACTCCACTGACGATGGTTCCGAGGGTAAATCCGATCAGCGCGCTTAGAGGCGCAACGCCGAGCATGACGGCGCGGAAGTAGGCGTTCCGGAAGTAGGGGTAAGCCGTCAGAATTGCTAACACCGAAGCGATGGCAGACAGGCTGAACGGACCGATTGCAAACGACAGACGCGGTGCACGCGCCTGGCTCAATAACAACTCGATCAGCAAATACGCTATTGCGACCGAGCATACGAGGCCCAATCCGACTACAGGAGCGCCTACCTTTTCGGTGGTCATCGCGTCATAGGTGGCTTGGCGCTCCTCCATGGTCATGGCTGGACCGAGCTTCGGATTGATTAAGCTGCGGACGAGCGTATAGGCAATATAACAGCCAGCGAGCAGAAAGCCCGGGCCGAACGCCGCTGAATAAAGCAGATTGACGGGCACCCCCATGACCGGGCCCATGACTACCAGCATTACGCTTGGAGGGACCAGAATGCCGAGTGTACCGCCGGCGGCGATTGCACCCGCTGACAGCCGCGCGTCGTAGCCGGTTTTGATCATCATCGATCCGGCCATGATGCCGAGCACAGTCACCGCGGCGCCCACGATGCCGGTCGCCATCGCAAAAACAGTTGCCGTTAGAATCACGGCCAAATAGAGCGCTCCGCGCACCGGTGCGAGAACGCTGCGGAAAGCCACGAACAGCCGCTCCATGAGCCCGGCCTGTTCGGTCATGTAACCCATGAAGATGAACAGCGGCACGGCGGGAAAGATCTCGTCTTTCATCGTGCCCCAGATTTGCAGGTAGGCGAGATTGAAAGTCTGCTCCCACCCGAGGCCAATGGCACCAAACACAAGGGCGAGAAACAGCAGCGTGAAGGAAATCGGGAAACCGATGAAGATGACGAAGACCATACCGACGAGCATGGCAAGTCCGAGAGCTTCGGCGGGGTTCATGGTCCTTCAGACCTCAATCTTCTCGTGCCTGGTCAAGAATGTGCCGGTTCGCCACGCCCAGAGGCTCTTCATCAGCTCCGAGATACCCTGCAAGAACAGCATGAATGCCGTCAGCGGAATAACCCCGCGCAGCGGCCACAGGACCGGCGTCCACGCGCCGGAGCTTCCGCGTTCGTCGATCGAAAGCGAGTACAAGAAATCGTCTATCGAGAGGAAGAACAGCACGACCATTGTCGGCAGGAAGAACAGCAGGAACGCCAGGCTGTCGATCATGCCTTTCGTGCGATCCGAGAATTTTTCCCAAAGTACATCGGTGCGGATGTGAGCGCCCTTCAAAAGCGCCAATGCCGAGCCCAGCATGAACAAGGTCGCGTAAGACATCGTCGTCACATCGAGGGCCCAGATCGTCGGATCCCCCAGGACGTAGCGGGCAAAAACCTCAACCACATTGGCGCAAATCAGGGGAATGATCGAGAGGACGAAGAGGTACCCGGTCAATTCCGTGAACTTGTCGATACTACGGATGACGGCCAAATAGCCGCGGGGTGGCATGGGCTTTGGCGAAGCAGAAATGTTGGCCATGCAGCATGTCCAGACGGTGTCCGCTTTGGACTTCCCGTAAGAGTAAAGCGCCCAGTGCGACCCACCGCTCCTCTCAAATGATCGCGATGTTAGCTTAGCGGCCGTCTGGGTGCCAGCGGATGAATGACCGCTAGCGATCTGGTCACGATTGCGATGCACAACTGGGCAGAAAACAATCCGAGACGTCGGCCGCTTAGCCGTCCCGCCGGGACGGAACGTCGGTTCTGGGTCCTTCCCGGACCTCACTCAAGATCCAGCTTGATCCCAAAATGCGCACCAACGCGCATAACCGGCCACTCTGAATGATGACTTCACGCTCCAGCTCTTTTGCTTTGACGCGTTTTCCTTACGCGAACCGGTCGCCATGCCCGGATCAAGTCCGTGGACGTGCTTCGCTCGAAAGAGCTACGGTCACCTTCGCCCCGGCAGCCACGCGACGAATCCGGCCTCGCCGAGCCGCTTCATCACCTCGTCGAGATGCACCCGATCCCTCGTTTCGATGACGACTTCGAGCAAGGTGCCTTTGGCCGGCAGGTCGGAGAAGGTGCGCTGGTGCGAGACCTCGATGATGTTGGCGCCGGCTTCGGCGAGCAGCGCCGAGACGGCGGCGAGCTGGCCGGGGCGGTCGACGATGTCGATCGCGATCTGGGTCAGCCGGCCCTCGCGCGCCAGTTCGCGCGTCAGCACGGATGCGATCAGCCGCGTATCGATATTGCCGCCGGTCAGCACAAGGCCGACATGGCGGCCGGCAAAACGCTCCCGCGCGGCCAACACCGCGGCAAGGCCCGCGGCACCGGCGCCCTCGACCACGGTCTTTTCGATCGCGATCAGCATCGCCACCGCCCGCTCGATCTGGTCTTCGGTGACGAGAACGATGTCGTCGACGAGACGGCGGATGATTTCGGTGGTGATGCGGCCCGGCACCTTCACCGCGATGCCTTCGGCGAGCGTGTCACCGCGCATCGGCAGATGATCGCCCTTGATGGCGTTGTACATCGAGGGATAGAGCTGCGCCTGCACGCCGACGATCTGCAGATCGGGCTTCAGCGATTTGGCCGCAACCGCCATGCCGGAAATCAGCCCGCCACCGCCGATCGGCACCACCAGCGTGTCGAGCTGCGGCGCGGCCCGGAGCATTTCGAGCGCGATGGTGCCCTGCCCCGCAATGATGAGCGGGTCATCGTAAGGATGGATCATGATCATGCCGTGCGTCTCGCCATGCGTGCGCGCGAATTCGCCGGCCTCCTCCAGCGTCTTGCCGGAGATGATCGTATTCGCGCCGTGACGCCGCGTGTTCTCGATTTTCACCATCGGTGTACCGACCGGCATCACGATGGCTGCGGGTATGCCGAGCCGGCTGGCATGATAAGCCACGCCCTGCGCGTGGTTACCGGCCGACATCGCGATCACGCCGCGCCGGCGCTCCTCCGGCGACAGCGCCAGCAGCCGATTGAGCGCGCCGCGCTCCTTGAAAGTCGAGGTGAACTGCAGGTTCTCGAATTTGAGCCAGAGGTTGCAGCCGCCGATCTCGCTCAGCGTCCGGCTCTGGTCGCATTCGGTGACGACGACCGACCCGGCAATGGACGCGCCCGCAGCCGTGATGTCCTCCGGCGTGACCGCAAGGCGGCCGGGCTTGGAAGCGACGTTTGTCGGCGGTACATTTTTAGGAGGATTCGGCATTTCGGTGGCCTCGTTGAGAGGCAATCGTATAGGCCTTTTCCGCTCCTTTCGCCTCCCTCGAATCTCGCAAAAATTCCGCCCCATGAACATGGGTGTCGCAAAAAGCTGCCACGGGGTTACACTTGCGCGGGCTGCAGGGACAGGCAGCCGGAGTTTTCAGATGAATTCATTGAGCGATGGGCCCAAGGCGGAAGCCATCACGGTCGTGCTGGTCGAAGATGATGCGCCGACGCTTTGGCGGCTGCAGGATGCACTGGCCAAGGCCGGATACCAGGTCAGGGCCGCCGGCACGCTCGCCGAAGCCCGCGCCTGTCTCGCGCAAGGCGCGCCAAAGGTGCTGCTGACCGATCTTCAGTTGCCGGATGGCCATGGCGTCGACCTGATCCGCGAGACCCGCCGGCGCTTTCCCGATACCGAGATCATGGTGATCTCGATCCTCGGCGACGAGGAAAGCGTGATTTCGGCGATCACCGTCGGCGCCACGGGCTATCTGCTCAAGGACGCGTTCCCGACCGACATCGCCGCCACCGTGCGCGACCTCGTCGCGGGTCATTCGCCGATCTCGGCCTCGATCGCGCGCTTCATCGTGCGCCGGACCCAGAGCACGCCGGAGCCGCCGCCCGGCCCCGCGCTCAACACCGCCAAACTGACGCCGCGCGAAATCGACATTCTCTGGGGCATCGCCAAGGGCTTCAGCTATGCCGAGATCGCCAGCCATCTCGGCCTGTCGCGGCAGACCGTGCCCGGGCATATCAAGAGCATCTATCGCAAGCTCGAGGTTCATACCCGGGGCGAGGCGGTGTTCGAGGCGGTCCAGCAGGGCTTGATCAAGTTGTGAACGATCACGGGGACGACGTGCAACCGGAGCTGCCCGGCCGCGCGCGGCGTCGGCTGCGGTCGTCCCGGCTCATTCAGTATCTGTTGCTGCAGGCGGTGATCGCCGTCGCCTGCATCATGGCACTTCTGCAATCGCTGCCCGGACCTCCCGCGCAGTATCAGGTGACGGCCTTTCAGCTCACCGAAGCCGGCGCCGAGCGAGCGGTGACGCTGCCGTACTTCTCGCCGTTGCGGAATGCGATGAACGATCCGCCCCGCTTCAGGGGGCACTTCGTCCGCCCGGCCGGCGAGGCCTCGCAGGCCTGGTCGGTGTTCCTGCCGCGCTTTACCAACGGCGTCGAGGTTACCGTCAACGATGTGGTGATCCTCGACAGCCGGCGCGATCCTGCCGCCAACCGGCCCGACCGCAACACGCCGGCGATTGCGGTGATCCCCGCTTCCGTGCTGCGCGATGGCGACAACGACATCTCGATCCGACTGTTCATCTGGGGCCCGATCACCGGCTTCCTCGATCGCATCTGGGTCGGCCCGGATGAAGAGTTGCGCCCGACCTATAATCTCAGAACGCTGGTGTTCGTGACGTTGCCGGTGGTGTTCTCATCCTGGCAGGCGATTCTGGCTGTCATTCTCGGCATCATGTGGGTGATGCGTCGACACGAGCCAGCCTACGGCGTTCTGGCGGCGGCGATGGCCGTGGGTGTCGGCCAGGCGTTCCTGCAAACGCCGATGGGTGAGACGGCGTTTTCCAGGTTCAATGTGATCCTGATTTCCTCCGCGCCGATCGAAAGCGCACTGGTGCTGGTCTTTGCGCTGCTGCTCTCGGGCTGGAAGTGGCAGCGCTACGCCTGGATCATCTTCATTCCGGGCATCGCATTGGCGCTGGCCGGCCTGTTCGGAAATCAGGCGCTGGTGCGCGCCCTTTTCCTGGTTCTCGCCGTACCGATGGTCGGCATCTCCCTTCTCATCATGGCCGTCGTTACCGCGCGATCGGCGCTGCAACGGCAGAACGTCGCGAGCTTCCTGCTCGGCTGCGCGGTCACGATCATGCTGACCTGCTGGATCGTCGACCTGCTCTCGGTGTTTCAGATGATGCCCAACCGCATCTTCACCGCGCGGCTGTCCTATTCGGCGATGCTGGTCGCGATCGGCGCGGGGCTCACTTGGCGGTTCGCCCGGGCGCTGAACCAGGTCGATGGCTTTGCCGGCCGCCTCGTCACCCAGGTGCGCGAGGCGGAGGAAAAGCTGAAGGCCAGTTTCGCCCGTGAGGAGGAGCGCGCCCGCGCCGCGGCGCTGGCGCGGGAGCGTACGCGCCTGATGCGCGACCTGCATGACGGGCTCGGCGGCCAGCTCGTCAGCATCGTGGCGCTCAGCGAGCGCGGCAATGGCAGCGCGGGGATCGGCGATGCGGCGCGCGCAGCGCTGAAGGATTTGCGCCTCGTCATCGACTCCATGGACGACATCGGCGGCGATCTGATGCTGGCGCTGGGCTCGTGGCGCGAACGCGCCATGGCGCAGCTTCGTCCGCATGACATCGCGCTCGACTGGCGCGCCGTCACGGCGCAGGGCCTGCCGGTTCATCCCGAGCTGCGGCCGTGGCACGTCATCCAGATCGTGCGGCTGTTAGATGAAGCGGTGACCAACGCGGTCAAGCATGCCGAGGCGCGGCGCATTACAGTGAAGATAGAGACGCTGGCGAGCGCCGATGGCGTCGAGCGCGGCTGCATCACAGTCGAGGACGACGGCAAGGGCTTTGAGATCACGTCGGATGGCGTGGCGGCAGGCGCGATAAAAGCGGCGCGCGGCCTGCGTAACATGCGAAGCCGCGCCGCGCGCTGCGGCGCGGAGCTGGAACTGAGCTCCTGCGCCCAAGGAATTCGCAAAGGTACGCGCGTGAGGCTGACCTTGCCCCACCGCTTTCCCGACAGCGACGGCGCTGTGGGCTGAGGTCTTATTGTTTGCGGCAGCCTGACGAAGTCGTTCGAATTCGTGATCCGTCACCCAGAGGAGCCGCGAAGCGGCGTCTCGAAGGGCGACGGCCACCAGCCGGGCCGCACATCCTTCGAGGCTCGCTTCGCTCGCACCTCAGGATGACGGGTATAATGCGAGTACTTGGCTTCGACCGAAAGTTATCACGCCTCAGCGGCGGCCGACGCGGTTGACCGGGCCACCGCGATTCATTGGCGTGCCGGGACGAACGCCGACGCCCCGAGCTCCGACGCCGACAGCGCCGACGCCAACGGCCGGCGTCACGACCGCAGCCGCCGCGACCGGCGTCGGGCGCGCCACGCAGCCCTTCGGCACGCCAACCGTCTTGCAGTAAACCACTGCAGCCTGGGCAGAGCTTGCGCCGCCGACTGCAAAGGAAGCCACGGCCGAAAACGCCGCGAGCGTCAGACCTGCGCTCAGCCAACCTGTCTTCTTCAACATGTGTCATCTCTCCCGAATTGGGCGTGCAGCTCTTTGCGATGTGCCGATCGGTCACCGCAGCCGGACGCGAGATGTACATGGTCCATCGAGGGGGCTGGCAACATCCCATGAAAATGGTGTGGGCGAGCGCGGGGTGATTTGCGGCCCGCTTCCGACGCCATGAACATGGCATGGACCGGAGGCGCAACCTCGACGAGTTTTCGCGCGCTTTCAACCCACGTTCTCGTCGAAAGGTGATCCAATGACGAAATCCATTCATGTCGTGGCTGCGGCCACAGCCCTGATCCTGTCGCTCGGCGCCGGCTCGTTGGCCGAGGCGCAATCCGGCCCCACTCCCCAGGAGCAGATGGCCTGCCGTTCGGATGCCGGAAAATTCTGCGCCGAGCATATCGGCAAGCCGCCGCAGATGAATGCCTGCCTGAAAGCAAACAAGACGAAGCTGTCGGATGGCTGCCGCAAGGTAGTGGAATCGCGCGGCGGCTAAACGCCTGATCCGAGAAGGTCGCCACCTATTCTCTCGGACAAACGCGAATTCTCTCGGACAAACGCGAAGCGTTCACGAGGCGATTACGCCCAAACAAAAGGAGCGCGATGACGTTCGAAGTCATCACGCTCTGACATTCGCGGTCGCCACAAGAGAATCAATCATTCCTGTTCGAACAGCCTGATCCGCGGCATCTCGCTTCTGGCCGGCTCGGCGAACATGTCGCTTCTAACAGGCTCGCCAAAGAATCCCCTTGGCTCGCCTTCTTCGCGGATTCTGATCCGCCGCGGCTCGGTCACTTCCCGGACCCGTGCCTCGACCGCCTCGAGTTCCTGCTCGCGGGGCTGCTGAAAGCGGCGTTTTTCGGCCCAGCGCTGGCGCCGCTCGGCGCGCCGCTGTTCGGCAGCAGCCCGTTTGAGATCGGCATCACGCGCCTTGGCAAACGCCTCCTGCGGCGCGGAAGTCTTTTCGGGCGATTTTTCGCTGGCCGGTTCGGCGGGTTTCGAAGGTTGTGGCACTGACGTTGCAGGTTGCGCCGCCGCTACGCTGTTGGCTTTCTTGTCTTCGGCGGGAGCATTATTGACGGCCGGCGTTGCGGCTGTCGTCTGCGGCTGTGGTTGCGCTTGGGGCTGTGACTGCGGCTGCTGTGGCTGCGGCTGCTCCTGGGCCGGCGCGGAAGGCGCGGAAGCGGTATTCGCCGCAACCGTCGGCGCCGCGGCATACGGCACCGCCTCGGAGGGCGCTGTCGAAACGGGTATCGGCTCCGCCGACATCCTGCGTTCCAGCTTGGAGACGACCTGCGTCGGCGGGCTAACGACGTTCGCAGCCAGATATCCACCGCCGAGACCGGCGGCGACCGCCACGACCACGGTTCCTGCCCCCGCAAAATAAGCGGTTGATGTGCGCATCGTCACTCTCCCTCATCCACGCGGGCAACGCGTGGAATCCGTCGATGTTCCGGCACGGCACTGTGAGGGAATTGGAACCGGCGGCGCTGCAATCGCAGCGCTCAACGCTCAGATCATCGCGGCGACTTTTTCCAGCCCGATGATGCGGGCAAGCGAGCGCACTTCGCTCTTCTGGTCCTCACGCAACTGGAACAGCAGCGGCATCGCCGCCGATTTCAATTGCTGAACTTCCGCGGATTCCGGATCGATCGGCACGCCCGTCGCATTCGGGTTGGCTTGGCGGCCCGCATGAATCTTGCGGGCGACGGCGCGCAGCGCGGTTTCCACCGGCGGCCAGTAGGACTCCTGCGACGCCGTCAATTTCAGGCGGTCCTTGATGCCGGCGATCTGGCCATCGCTCAGCAGCGCGTAGTTTTTCTGCGGCTGGGGCTTGGCTGCGGCCTTGGACTTGACTGGCGCAGGCGCTGGCGCCGCACTCGGCGCAGCGGTGGATGTCGTGGGCGGGACGGTGGGGGCCGCGATTTCCTTCGGCATGGCCATATCGACGGACGATGTCGAGGCATAGGCCCGGCGCAGGGATTCGTTCAGCGCGGGATCCCTGGGCTGGGGTTCAACCGCGGCGGTGGCGTAGCTTAGGACCGCTAGGCGATCCTTTTTGCCTTCCTTGTTCGAGACCGGCGCCTGGACGGTGGAAGCCGACGCCGATTCGAACCGGGCGGCAGGCACGCTGTCGCGGCCGAGAATGGCGGTGGCAGCGGCGCCGATCACGAGAAAGCAGATCAATGCGACGATAGTCATGGTTTTGGTCAAAAAGGTCTCCATTCCCGCCGACGTTTGGCCCTTTTGCCGAAAACTGGAGGATAATTGAGGCTATACGATGCCAATCGGCGGCCCGAGACGATCGAAAAGATGGAGAAATCCCGCAAAATCGCCTGGAATCAGGCCGCTGCGGCCAATTCATAGGCCTCCTGGATATCGGCAACGATATCAGAGGCTTCCCATAGGGCGTCGGGGGCGACCTGCTGCAGGGTGACGGTCCAGTTGCACTTGCGGCTGCGCGGCATGCTGACGACGTCGAATTCGATACCGCGGCACAGCGGATGCCGGTCGAGCGCAAACATCACCCGCCGCCGGATCTCCTCGAGGGTGGCCGGGGTCTTGGCGAAATACCGATCGAAATCCATCCACACCCCTTTCGATTTGCCGTCGGTCCGACCGTTGGCGGCGGACCATCGTCGGGGCTATTGTTGGGGCCGATATGGTTAACGGCGCGTTAAGCCTTCGGAACGGCAAGCGCCGGGACCCGAGCAAACGGCGGAGCGGAACAGCCCGGCATGGCTGAAGCGACATCCCAGACGACGTCAGTCGCCACCGGGCCATCGGTTCGCGCCGCGCTGGTGGCGACGATCGCGATTTCAGCCTTCACGCTGTCGATCGCAACGTTCGAACTGTCGATGGCGGACTGGCCCTCCGGCTTCGTCCTGCTTGTCATCGTGCCGCTGGTCGCGCTCGTGTTCTTCGGCTGCATCGTGTGGTCGGCTTCGCTGCTCCCAAAGATCCGAGCCAACGGCGCGAAGTTCGCCATCCCTTTCCTGATCTGCGCGCTGACGCTCGCCATTCTCGCCTATGCCCCGCTGCACCAGGTCGCTCTGCAGCAGAATTTCCGCTGGCACCGGACCGACCGCGAACGGATCGTGGCGCGGGTCGAAGCCGGCAAACTGAAACCCAACGTCTCCTACAACAAGAACCTGGTCGCGCTCGGCGACCGCGGGCCCAACGTTTCCGTCGGCAACGACATCGTCGTCGACGAGACGGAAGAAGGCACCTATGTGCTGTTTTTGACCTCACGCGGCCTGAAGCACTACTTCACCGGCTTTCTGCACGTGCCGCCGGGCGGCGATCCCAAAAACTTCTTCGAATTCGCCGACAAGCCGCCGAGCCGGCTCGAGCGCTATGAAGAGAATTGGTATTTCGTAGCGAATTAGGCGGCTTTCGCGCGAAGTGAGCCGCCGGCAACCGCACCTAACGCGATGCCGCCGATGATCAGCGCCATCGCCAGAAATAACGACGGCTCGAGCGGCTCGTTCAGCATCACGGTTGCGCTGACGATCCCGAGGAGTGGCGTCGCCAGCAGGCACAGCGATGTGGTGACGGCCGGCAGGCCGCGGTTCACCATTGTCATTGCCCAGTTGGCGAATGCTGTGCAGACGATTCCGCTATAGAGCATCAGGCCGGCGAGACGCGCCGTCCACATGATGTGCGGCGGGCCTTCCACAAGCCACGCGATGAGTGACAGCAGCGCCGCCGCCAGCAGCACTTGCCAGAACACGAGCTGAAAGGGTGTCGAGATCCATTTGTGCGCGCGGACGTAAACGATGTTGCCGGCCCAGCAGAACGCCGCGAGCAGGATCAGACCGCTGCCGAACAGCGCGTTGCGGTCACCCCAGTTCAGCGTCTGCGGATTGAAGATGACCGCGAGGCCCGCCAGGCCGCAGCCGATACCGATCGCGCGCCGAGGCGTGATCTGCTCCGACAGGAACATGGCTGCTCCGATCGCGACCCATAGCGGCGTCGTATAGCCAAGCACGATCGCCCTGCCCGCCGGCACGAATTGCAGCCCGGCCGCCACCAGCGCGGAAAACGCCACCAGGTGCAGAATCGATGTGCAGAACACCACCGGCAGATCGCCGCGCTTCGGGACGATGAACGCCCCCTGCGCCCACAACATCGGCGCCAGGGTTGCGGCGGCGATCATGCAGCGTATCGCCGTCGCCCAAAGCGGGGACACGTCGTGCACGATCATCTTCGTCACCGGCCAGTTGGTCCCCCACGCGAACACGACGCCGGCAAGCAGCGCCGCCGCGCTACGGGTTGAAAGTCCATTGGCCATCTCGAACAGGTCCCGTCATGAACCGATCTGCATTGCCTAGCCCTTCAACTGGCTCTAATGAAAGAACCAGTTTTGACGATTTGCTGGGGCCAGTTGTGGACGACCTGCTGCCCGGAATGCTGCATCTGGCGCGCGACGGCGGCGCGACCCTGACGCGCCAGCTCACCGATCAGTTGCGGCACCTCATCACGGAAGGACGCCTCGCGCCCGGCCAGCGCCTGCCCTCGAGCCGGCAACTGGCGCAATCGCTCGCGCTGTCGCGCAACACCGTCTCGTTTGCGGTCGAGCAATTGGCCGCGGAAGGCTATCTCTCGCTTGCCGCCGGCCGCCGTCCGATCGTCGCCGAAGGCCTGGCGCTCGATCGCCGCAACATGTCGCCGCGAAGCAGCTGCGCCGGCAACGCGCGGGTAAAGCTGTCGTCCTGGGCACGCATCTTGCTGCGGGCGGACTGGCCGCCCGTTCATGACGGACGGCCGCGGCCGTTTCAGCCCGGGCTGGCGGATGAGCGCGAGTTTCCGCACGATGTGTGGAGCCGCTGCCTGCGGCGCGCGGCGCGAAACGCGCCGCTGCGCCGTGACCGGCCCATCAACCATGCACCTCTGCAGGAAGCGCTGCTCGGGCATCTCGTGGTTCATCGCGGAATCAAGGCCAAGGCCGACCAGATATTGATCGTGCCGACGGCGCAATCCGGCCTGACGCTGGTCGCCAATGCGCTGCTTGAGCGCGGCGATCACGCCTGGATCGAAAGCCCGGGCTATGGCGGCGCCAACGTCGCATTGCATGCCGCCGGCGCCATCGTTTCCGCCATACCGCTCGACGCACAAGGCATGGCCGTCTCATCCCGCAAGGAGACGCCGCGGCTGATCTTCGTCACGCCGTCGCATCAATATCCGACCGGGCGGCTGATGCCGATCGGCCGCCGTCTCGAACTTTTGCGTTTCGCCGAAGCCACGGGCGCCTGCATCATCGAGGACGACTATGACGGCGAATTTCATTATGAGGCCCGCCCGGTAGCCGCATTGCAGGGGCTCGCAACATCGCCGCGCGTGTTCTATCTTGGCACCTTTTCGAAGGCGACGTATGCGGACATCCGCCTCGGTTACCTCGTGGTGCCGGAAACGCTGATCGAGGTCTTCGAACGCGCGCAGCGCCACATGGGAATGCTGACGTCGATCACGATGCAGGATGCGCTGGCCGAGTTCATCGCATCCGGCGCCTATCTCGGCCACGTCAAGAGAATGACGCGTCTTTACAAGGGCCGGCGCGACCGCATGCTGCAGGCGCTTGCCGCGGAGGCCGGCGACCGTCTCGCGATCGAAGCCCCGGCCGGCGGCATGCAATTGCTAGCACGGTGCAGCGTACCGGCAAGCGACCGGCAATTGTCCGCGCGCCTGCTCGACGCCGGCGTCGCCAGCCGGCCGTTATCGAGCATGCTGTATCATAGGACAAATGAGCAGGGCCTGTTTCTCGGCTTTGCGGCATGGAATGAAAAAGAGATCGACCAAGCGGCGCGCATCGTTGGTCGAATCCTGCGTTGACACACACGGATGATCTTGCGTGACGAACTAGCCTGCCGCTCGCCGGGGCTGCGCATTCGCGGTGGCGTCGGCGGGCGCAGGAACCTGCATCAGAACGGTTTGGCTAGCGGGTGCGATTTCCACGCCGCACTCCTGGAATCGCCGCTTCATGCGGCGGTTGAATTCCCGCTGCACCGGCCAGCGGCCGGCATCGGTGCAGCGGATCTGGCCGACGATCGAAGCCATCGAGCCGTCCACCTTGTCGACGCCCCACAGCTCGAGATCGCCGCGGATCAGGTGCTGAAATTCGGGCTCGCGCCGCATTTCGGCGACGATGTCCTTCAGTATCTGGCCGGCACGGTCGGTGTCTTCCTTGTAGGCCACGTTGACGCTGACGGCCGCATTGCCGGCGCCGCGGCTTGAATTGGTGATCGTCGTCACCGCGCTGAACGGCACGATGTGCACCGAGCCGTCACCGGCCCGCAGGCGAAGCGTGCGGATCGAGACGTTCTCCACCACTCCCGACAGGCCTGACAGCGTGACATTGTCGCCGACCTGGACAGTGTTCTCGAGCAGCAGAAACAGCCCGGTGATAAGATCCTGCACCAGTTTCTGCGAGCCGAAGCCGATGGCGATACCGACGATGCCGGCACCCGCGAGCAATGGCGCAACGTTGACGCCGATTTCGCTGAGCGCCGTCAGGCCGACCACGGTGACGATCAGGCACAGCAGCGCCGTTCGCAGCATCGGCTGAAAGGTACGCAGCCGCGCTGCGCGCACGTAGTGCCCCTCGCGCGAGAGCGCGTTGATCTTGCGGTCCAGCAACGCGTTGCTGATTTCCCAGATCGCGGCAGCAGCCAGCGCTGCAATGCCGACGGTGACCACCGCCGACAACAGCCGGCTGCCGATCTGGCCGCCATAGAACCAGACAATGGCGTTGATGCCCCAGACTTCCAGCAGCGCCACGAAGCCGATGAAGGCAATCACGGCCGAGACGATGTTGCGCAACAGCGGAAGATAGCGGTTGGCGCGGGTCTCCAGGCCCGGAAAGCGGCGTTTGAGATCCGGGCTGATGCGAAAGCCGCGGTCGATCAGGCTCAGCACCAGGATGGTGGCGAGACGCACGATCAGCACGACCGCGATGGTGCCGACGAAATATTGCAGCAGCAGCGAGTAGCCGTTGCGGATGTTGAGCGCCCAAACCGCCCACAAGGCGAGGTCGAGTGCGATGGCAAGATAGTGCCAGAGACCGGCGACGCGATTGCGCACCCTGGCGGCGATGCCGTCGCGGCCAGCCGGTGCGCGAATGGCGTCGGCAACCTGCCTTCGACACTGCAGGATGACGACGACGACGAAGAGATGCACCACCAGCATCACCAGGCGCAGCAACGCGGCGTAGCCGGCGCGGTGCAGGCCCAGCAGCAGCGCCACATTGGCGAAGGCAATTCCCGAGACGGCGACGGTGACGATGCGCCGCGCCCATATCTCGATATAGGCCGCGGTCTCGGCGCGAACGCGAAACAGGCCAAAGGGCCCGGCCAGCGCCCGTACCACGCAGATCAGCCCGCGCGTCAGCGCATAGGCGTTGACGACCGCGAGGATCACCAGCCGGGTGGTTGCGAGATCGCCGATCCCGGTGCCCAGCAACATCGTGGCGATACCGATAAAGGCAAGCACCGGGAGCAGTTCTAGCACGAGGCGCCCGAGCACGAACGGCAGCCTGACCAGCGATTGCCAGGTGCGCGCCAGGCTGAGCCGCCGCCGATGCTGCGCGGGCGCCGCGGCAATATCCGCGACAGACGATGGCGGATCGGCTATCGCGAGCGTCGTTACCGGAGCCTGCGCCGTTTGCGGAAGCCGCGCTTCGAGGAGTGCCACCGGCCGCTTGATGAGGCGGAAAACCAGCCATTCGGCGGCAAATGCGCAGAGGAACACCAGCGCCAGCTTCCACGCGATATCGAGCAACTCATGATAGGCGGACGGATCGTTGGCGGTCCGCACGAACCAGTAATAGAACGCCCGAAAATGCGTCAGCGTCCGCACCACGTCGGCAACATCGCGCGAGATCTCGCCGACTTGCTCGGACACCGTCAGCAGGAGCTGTGCGCCGAGGCTGTCCGCCGTGAGCGGCATCGCGGATTTCGGCTCGCCGGCCGGGGCTTGCGGTGGCTGCGAGGCACTGGCGATCGCGCGTAGCGTCTCGATGACTTGCGCGCGCTTCTTGTCATCGGAAAGCGTATCGAGCGCCCGCTTCGCCTGATCGGGCGTCAGGACGTCAGCTTTATCGGTAGCGGCGGCAGGCGCAGCGCCGGGCTGCGCGAAAACCGGGAAGGCAAACAGCGCGCAGGTGAGCAGGATCGCGGGGAAGAGCTTGTGCGACACGAAGGCCTCGCTGAATAAAATGCGCCCGGCGACGAAACCTGGAGTCGGTCTCGCCTTCGTGCGTGCGTCATGTCGGATTGCCTGTTTTCGCCGCTATCCTGTGTCGGAAGTTTGCCTGTGCGGCGACTTTCTCTTGGCATTTCTCGCATCGCAATGATGCCGCAGCGCTTGAACCGCCGGGAACTTCAAAGGGCTGCAAAATGAAAGCCGGAGCCTAAGACCTAGCGAGGTTTTCCGCGCGCGGCGGCCGCCCGATATTCCGCGAGCGTGCGCCCCACCATTTCGTCGACGGAAAGAATCTCCGTCACGCCCGAAACGGAATGTCCCGCGCTCCAAATAGCCTTCCAGCGTTTCGGGCGGTTCTCGCGCGCGCCGATGTCGATATCCTTGCCGATATCGATCGCGCCCCGCTCGGGAAGATCGTCCGGATCGAGGCCGGCGGCCTCGATCGAGGGGCGCAGCATGTTAGTCTGCAGGCCCGTGAATGCCTTGGTCAGCAGGATGTCGTCGGCGCTGCTGGCGACCAGCATCTCCTTGTAGCGCGCGTCCGCCATGCTCTCACGCGTGGCGATGAATTTGGTACCCATATAGGCGAGATCGCAGCCGAGCGCCTCGGCCGCGCGCAAGGCGTGACCATCCGCGATGCCGCCCGCCAGCACCAGGGGTCCGTCGAAGAAGGCCCGCACCGCGCGCACGAACACGAAGGGATTGAGCCAGCCGGTCTGGCCGCCCGCGCCTGCCGTCAGCAGCACCAGCCCGTCGGCACCGGCGGCGACCGCGCGTTCGGCATGGCGGATGGATGCAACGTCGGCAAACACCAGCGCGCCGGCATCGCGCAACGGCTTCAATACCGGTGCCGGCGAGCCGACCGAGGTGATAACCATTTCCGGCCGGTGACGCAGCAGCACCTGCAGATCCTGCTCCAGCCGCGCATTGGAGCGATGCACGATCAGATTGGCGCATACAGGCGCCGCGGGCTTGCCGCTCGCGTCCGAGTGCTCCTTCAGCCGGTCATCGATATCCGTCAGCCATTGATCGAGCTGTTCGGGGTTGCGGCAATTCACCGTGGGAAATGCGCCAATCACGCCGTTGCGGCAGGCGGCTACCACCAGCTCGACGCCGGAGACGAGAAACATCGGCGCCGCAATCAGCGGCAGGCTGAGACGATCGCGAAAGCGCGCGAGAGAATCGATCGACGGCAAGATGTTCTTCCTAACTTGAGCCGCTTGCCCGTTGTGCTAGCGTTCATCCAACATTGGCACGAGCGAAGGCCAATTACAAAACCAGGCGGGAGGAAGAAAGATGGGGAATCCGCTCTACGCATTTCCGACGGCCTGCGAGCAGACGTTGCGGGCGCTGGCGCGGTACCCGGAGCGCACGGCGTTCGCCTGGCCGGGCGGATCGATCACCTATCGCGGCGCGAGCGACATGATCGGGCGCATGCAGAGCGTCTTCATGCAGCTCGGCTTTGCGCCCGGCACCCGCGTCGCATTCCTCACCGCCAACCGCGCCGACACCTGGTGCGCTGGCGTTGCCGCGCAGTTGGCGCGGCTTGCAATTACCTGGCTGCATCCTTTGGGTTCGCTAGACGACCAACTGTTTCAGTTGGAAGACTCTGAAACGCAGATGCTGGTGGTTGACGGCGTCACCTTTCGCGATCGCGGCGGCGAACTCGCCGCCAAAGCGGCCGGCGTGAAGACGGTGTTCACGCTTGGCCCCGCCGGCTACGGCGCCGATCTCTTGCAGGCGATTGAAGCCGCAGGCAGCGTCAGGGCACGCAGCTTCGCCAGTCCCGACGACATCGCCACGCTCAATTACACCGGCGGCACCACGGGCAAATCCAAGGGCGCGCTGCGGCACCACCGGGAATATGGCGGCTGGGCCAGTGCGATCCTCGCCGATTTCGAAATTCCGGATACGCCGCGCTATCTCACCGTCGCGCCGATCAGCCATGTCGCGGGGACAAAAGTGGTGCCGACGCTGATGCGCGGCGGCACCGTACACATGCTGAAAGGCTTTGATCCCGAAGCCGTGTTCAAGACCATCGAGCGCGAGAAGATCAATTTCACGCTGTTCGTGCCGACGATGATCTACGTGATGCTGGATCACCCGACGCTCAACAAGACCGACCTCTCCTCGCTTGAACTCTTGCTGTACGGCGCGTCTGCGATGTCGCCGAGCCGGCTGGTCGAAGGCATCGAGCGGATCGGGCCGGTGTTCTCGCAGCTCTACGGCCAGACCGAGTGCTATCCGGTATCCGTGCTGCGCAAGGCCGACCATGATCCCAGGACGCCGGAGCTGTTCCTGTCCTGCGGATTCCCGATCGCCGCCTGCCAGGTGAAGATCCTCGACAATGACGACCAGGAAGTCGCAACCGGTGAGGCCGGCGAGATCTGCGTGCGCGGCACGCATGTAATGGCGGAGTACTGGAGACGGCCGGACACCACCGCGGAGACGCTGAGGAACGGCTGGCTGCACACCGGCGACATCGCGCGATCGGACGAACGCGGCTACATGTTCATCCTCGACCGCAAGAAGGACATGATCGTCTCCGGCGGCTTCAACATCTTTCCGCGCGAGGTCGAGGATGTCCTGTCGCAGCATGCCGACGTCGCCATGGTCGCCGTGGTCGGCGTGCCCGACGATAAATGGGGCGAGGCCGTCACCGCCGTGATCGTCGCCCGCGAAGGCGCGCGGCCGAATCCGGACGAGCTGATCAACCTCGTGAAGGCGAAGAAGGGCCCGACGCACGCGCCCAAGCACATCAAGTTCGTTAACGAGTTGCCGATGACCGGCGTCGGCAAGGTGGACAAGAAGGTGCTGAAAGCAGCCTTCTGGACCGGGCGGGAGCGGATGGTGGGGTAGCAAGTAGCTCGGTCGGAACCTCACCTTTCAAAGCCATCCCCGTCGTCCTGAGGCGCGAGCCAACGGGTCCGCACCTCAGGATGACAGGTTGAGATGTACGGCAAATCGATCGAGGATCGATGCCTTCGTCAGCCAGCCATGCGCCTCTCGCCGGGCGCCTTCGACTTGTCGAAATTGTTGGGCACTTCGATATCGACTTCGAGCGTCGATACCGTCTTGCCGCGCTCCAGCTTGACGATGACCTTGTCGGGATCCAGCGCCACGTGTTTCGACACGACAGCGAGAATCTCCTCCCGCAGCGTAACGAGCAGGTCGGACTGGCCGAGCAGTCCGCGCTCATGCGCCAGCAGAATCTGCAGCCGCTCCCGCGCAACCGGAGCGGACGCGTTGCGGCCACCGAACAGCCGCAGCAGGTTCATGCTCATGCAGCTCTCCGTCCCAGCAGCCGGTTCATGAAGCTCTTGCGCTCGGCCGGCACCACCATGGCGACTTCCTCGCCCATCAGGCGACGCGAGGCGTCGATATAGGCGCGGGCCGGCGCACTCTCAGCATTGTTGAGCGTCACTGGCGTGCCGACATTGGACGCCTTCAGAACGTCCTGGCTCTCGGGAATGATGCCGATCAGCGGCGTTGCGAGGATTTCCAGGATATCGTCGATGTTGAGCATCTCGCCGCGCGCCGCACGCGCCGGATCGTAGCGGGTGATCAGCACATGCTTTTCCACCCGCTCGCCGCGCTCCGCCCTCACCGTCTTCGAATCGAGCATGCCGATGATGCGGTCGGAGTCGCGCACCGAGGACACTTCGGGATTGGTGACGATGACGGCCTCGTCGGCATAGCGCATGGCGAGCGTCGCGCCGCGCTCGATGCCGGCCGGGCTGTCGCACAGGATCCAGTCGAATCGACTTCTCAGCTCGGCGATGACGCGGCCGACGCCCTCGTCGGTGAGCGCATCCTTGTCGCGGGTCTGAGAGGCCGGGAGCAGCCAGAGATTTTCCAGCCGCTTGTCGCGGATCAAGGCCTGCGGCAGCTTGGCCACGCCCTGCACCACGTTGATGAGGTCGAACACCACGCGGCGTTCGGCGCCCATCACCAGATCGAGGTTGCGCAGGCCGACGTCGAAATCGACCACCACGACGCTTTGCCCGCTTTGTGCAAGCGCCGCGCCGAGCGCGGCCGTCGAGGTAGTCTTTCCAACGCCTCCCTTGCCCGAGGTAACGACCAGGACCTTGGCCATACTTGATCTCCTTAGCCGGTTAATTCAGCGGGGTAATTTTCATGGTGTCACCCTCCAGCCAGGCCTGCGCCGGGCGATTGCGGAGCGCAACGTCGATTTCTTCTGCAGTCTGGTAGTAGCCGTCGATGGCGAGCAACTCCGCCTCGATCTTTTGGCAATAGATCCGTGCGGCTGAATTGCCGTTGACGCCGGCCATCGCGCGGCCGCGCAGCGTGCCGTAGATGTGGATCGATCCGCCGGCGACGATCTCAGCGCCCGACCCGACCGAGCCCAGAATGGTTACATCGCCTTCCATGAAGACGATGGACTGGCCCGAACGCACCGGGCTGTCGAGCAGCAGCGAGGTCGGTTTCGGCTTCTCAGGCTCCGACTTCTGCGCCGGCTCGCTTCGCGTGATCACGCAGGCACGGCCGCCGGTCAGCAAGGGCGGCATGTTGGCGCTGAGGCGGTCTTCCCCCACACCCTCGATGCCGAGAACGCGGATGTTGCGCTCGTTGAGACTGCCGACGAGATGGGCGATGGCGGAGCTTGAGAGGTCGACGGCTGAGAGATCGAGCACGATCGGCTTCCCGACGAAGTATCCGGGCGAGCGCGCCAGCGTGGCGTCGATCTCGGCGAGCCACTCCACGATCGGCACGACGGGGCTGAATACGAATGCGACATACGAACGGCCGCGCAGCCGGACCAGTTGACGCGTGGGATCCGCTCGGACGTCCATGATGTTCGACTCGCCTTTCTTATTGAATGGTTAACAATCGACCAACTTCGTTAACGAGTAATTAATGCGAAAACCCGCGCTGCGCGCAGAAAACGGCGCAACGGGCGGCGAATCCGGCGCATTTATGGCCGATTCTTGCTGCTGATCGCGGCGATGGCGCGCAAAACCCTATGAAAACAGGGGTCACGTGAGTTGTAGTTAACAAGCGCTCAACTTACTTTCGTCACGTTTCCGACCTAAATTAGTCCTCGCGCGGCTCCAACAAACTTATGTGTGCTGGCAGATCCTTGCGGTCTGGCAGCTCAATCCGTCGGGCAGACGGACATTTGCCGGCAGGGGACGAGGCAGTGCAAGTCGTGGGTGTTGAGTGGTCGCGAGATCCGATCTCGCAGACAGGTGTCGTCGGACGCAGGGACGACGCTTCGCACTTTGATTCAAATCTTCCAATCAAACCCGATAGCGGACGGAAAGCGGACGTGGATGATACCGCGCGCCTCTTCCGTCACCTGGAGCTTTTGTCCGATACGTCCGCAGCCGTTTCGCCGCCAAGCAATCCGCCGGGCAATCCGCCAAGTGTCATGAGGAGTAACGGTATGAGTAGTGTGAGTGAGCAGGACCATATCAATCCCCGCGATCCCCTGTACTACGCGCCGCGCTCGCTACGTGAGCGGTCGGCTTCCCAGCGCGATGCCGGCCCCGCGACGACGCCGTTTTCTCCGGCATCGTTCGACTCCCAGCTCGAGAGCGCCGTATCCGATGCGCTGCGCCACCCCCTCGATCCCGAGATCATGCGCGAACCTCAACTGGAATCGAAGAAGGCGTTGTGGAGCGTCGCAGCGCGTTTTGGTGCCGCCATCGGCGTCTCGGCTCTCGTGGCGCTGTTCTTCGTCGTGCTCGTGCCGGGGTCGCGGCAGAGCGACGGTGAGCCGTCAGCGCCCTCCGGCATCGTGCAGTCGATCAAGGCTGCCCTGTTCCAGTCCGGAGAGGTTTCGCCAAAGCCTGCAATCAGCGAATTCCAGGCCGTTCTCGCCTCCACGCCACCGAGCGCCTCGCCTGCGTCCGAGCAGTCCCAGTTGCTCAAGCAATT
Source organism: Bradyrhizobium sp. 157 (assembly GCF_023073815.1). Taxonomy (NCBI): domain Bacteria; kingdom Pseudomonadati; phylum Pseudomonadota; class Alphaproteobacteria; order Hyphomicrobiales; family Nitrobacteraceae; genus Bradyrhizobium; species Bradyrhizobium sp. 157. The sequence continues at coordinate 71,968 of NZ_JADPKF010000005.1, forward strand.
CATGCAATGGCGCGAGAAGCCGGATCCGGCGACGCCACAACGCGCCAACCCATGATTCAGATGGAGGGGACAATGCCTGAGAACCGACTTGTAGCGATCTTGTTCTCAAGGAGTTTGCCATGACCTCGCACCGGATCGCCTTGCTGGTCGGGGCCGTGCTCTTCGGAATCGCAGGCAGCGCCCAGGCTGCCGGCGACATTGCGATTGTGCGCGATCTTGCAGGCCGCGTCGGCCCCGTGATCGGCTCTGCCCAGGCCTGCCGCGACATTGCGCGTTCCCGCACGCAGACCATCGTCGACAAGTTTTCACAGGTGATCCGTGAAGCCTCGTCGAACGAGGCGGAGCGTTCTGATCTCACCCAGACGTTCGATCGCAGCGTGGCCGATGGCCGCGCCGCTGTTAGCTCGGGCAAAATTGATTGCATCCGGGCCGATCGTCAGCTTGCCGATCTCGAACGCTCGATCTCGGGGCCGAGCCTTTCAAGTGTCATTGGCCCGTCCCCTGCTGCCGCGGCAACGGCAGCGAACGCGGCAACCGCGCCGACGGCCCCGGTTCCGACCGGCCCGCTGCCACGCGGCATCGGCGAAAAGGAAATCCGCTTCGGCATCGCAGCCCCCTTCTCCGGCTCGGCCCGTGAGCTGGGACGCCAGATGAAGCTCGGAATCGAAACCGCCTTCAACCGGATCAACGATGCCGGCGGCGTCGACGGGCGAATGCTCAAACTGTACGCCGCCGACGACGGCTACGAGCCGTCGCGCACCGCGGAAGCGATGAAGCAGCTCTATGAAAAAGACCAGGTGTTCGGCATCGTCGGCAATGTCGGCACGCCGACAGCGGCGGTGGCGATCCCCTATGCGCTCGAACGCCGGATGCTGTTCTTCGGGGCCTTCACCGGCGCCAACATCCTGCGCAACGATCCGCCGGATCGCTACGTGTTCAACTACCGCGCCAGCTATGTTCAGGAAACCGACGCGGTCGTCCGCTACCTCGTCAAGATACGCCGGCTGCAGCCCCGGCAGATCGCGGTGTTTGCGCAGCAGGATTCGTACGGCGACGCCGGATTTGCCGGGGTCGCCAAGGCGTTTCGCTCCATGGGCGTGAACGACGGCGCCATCCTCCGGCTCAATTATGCGCGAAACACCGTCGACGTCGACGACGCGATCAACCAGTTGAAGCTCGCGAAGCCGCCGATCAAGGCCGTCGTCATGGTGGCCACCTATCGGGCCGCGGCGCGGTTCATCGAGAAGACGCGCGACCTCTATCCGGGGATGATATACTCCAACGTCTCGTTCGTCGGCTCTACCGCGCTTGCCGAAGAATTGAAGCTGTTGGGACCGCGTTATACGAACGGCGTGATCGTGACGCAGGTGGTGCCGGCGGTGTCGGGCTATTCGTCCGCCGTGCTCGAATACAAGAATGCGCTCGCCAAGTATTTCCCAGGCGAAGCGCCCGACTACGTTTCGTTCGAGGGCTATGTCGCCGCCAACGTCCTGATCGCGGGCATCAAGCGGACCGGCCCGCAGATCGATACGGAGAAGCTGATCGACACGCTGGAGACGATGCGCAATCTCGACCTCGGTCTCGGGACCCAGCTCAGCTTCGGCCGCTCCGAGCACCAAGCCTCGAACAAGGTGTGGGGCACGGCACTCGACGAAAGCGGGCGTTACCAGCCGATCGATCTCGAATGATTGAAGGAGGCCGCAATCTCGGTGATTGCGGTCCCTTTACGTACCCGACCCCGCGCAGTCAGCGCTTCTCGATGACGAGACTCTGGATCGCGCAGCCGAAATAGCCACGCTCGTCGGCAAGCCGCGCCATGGCGAGCCCCGCGCCGTCGGGACCGATCCAGGACTCGGCATCGAGCAGGATCCAATCGCCGACCGGCTCTCGCGCAAAATTCACGGTCAGGTCGGCGTTGAGAAACGTCCATTCGCGAAAATCCAGCACGGCCGAGGTGCCGTTGCAGAAATCCGCCGCCACCATCGCCCGCATTGCCTGCGATACCGGCGCGCCGTCCACGATCGGCCGGTCGACGCGATACCAGATCGCACCAGGGCCGGGTACGCCGAACCGGCCACGCGCGGCACGCAGCGACATGCCTGATACGAACGGGCTGGAAGAAAAATCCGCGGGCTCGACGCGCGATTGATCCGGCCCCGGAAGCTCGACCCGCAGGATCGCCGCCTCCGGCGGCAATTCGTGAGCCTGCACCTTGATCTTCAGCACTGTCGCGCCGACCACGACAACGCCTTTGGCGAGCAGCCTCACCGCACAGAGCTGGATCTTGCGCCCCTCGCGCAAGACCTCGCTCTCGATGGTCAGCGGCGCCACCGGCACGGGGCGCATCAGGTCCACGGTCACGCGCGCAACCCGCATCGCGACCGGCGTCGGAATCCGCTCCGCCGCCCACACCACCAGCGCCGCCGGCGGCGAGCCGTGCTGCATGCTCGGGTCCCATGGCCCCGCTGCAAAGGGGCTGGTGACGACGTCGTTGCCGTCAACACGAAAAATGCCGTCCATTGAATGAGAAGTCCTGTCGATCAAGGGACGAGCTTCTTGCCTGCTTCAGCGGGACGAGTCGAGCCCGCGGCAGGCAGAGCACCGGCGACATTCGCGGGAGACGACGAGCAACGCGGCGCGTCAAATGAACGCCATGCCGCCATTGAGGACGATGGTCTGCCCGGTCATGTAGCTGTTGCCGAGCACCATCGCGACGGCTTGTGCGACTTCCCCGGCCTGGCCCATGCGGCCGAGGGGGATGTTGCGCGCCAGATCGGTGCGGCCGCCCATCATGTCGGTCTCGATCAGCGACGGCGCCACCGCGTTGACGGTAATGCCTTCCTTGACGAGGCGCGCTGCATAGCCGCGCGTCAGTCCTTCCATGCCGGCCTTGGAGGCGTTGTAGTGCACGCCGATGGCGCCGGCGCCGCGCGCTGCGCCCGAGGAGATATTGACGATGCGGCCCCATTTGCGTGCCCGCATCGCCGGCACAACCGCCTGCGTGCACAGGAACGCCGATTTCAGGTTTACCGCGATGGTGCGGTCGAAATCGTCCTCGGTGAGATCGTCGACGCCGCGCACGATCGCGACACCTGCATTGTTGACGAGAATGTCGATCGGGCCGAGCGCGGAGGCTACCTGCTCGACCAAGTTGGCAACAGCCGCCGCCTGCGAGACATCGGCCGCGACCGCGATGGCGCGGCCGCCGTTGGCCTTGATCCGGGCGACGACGGCATCGGCATCATCAGCGCGCTCGCGGTAATTGACCGCGACCGCGGCGCCGGCTTCGGCAAGCGTCAAGGCAACCGCCGCGCCGATACCGCGGGACGCTCCCGTCACCAGCGCGACCCGCGCGCTCAAGTTCTGTCCGGCCATCACCGATGCTCCGTCGCCTTTGTGGCGGCGCGACCCGCAAGGCACCTCACAACGCGGGGTCGACCGCCTCGTCATATTCCTTCTTGAACCGCGCGATCAGCTCGGCGGCCGGCACCACCTTGCCGATGCCGCCGATGCCCTGACCAGAGCCCCAGATCTCCTTCCATGCCTTCGGCTTGGCGCGCTCGCCGGAGGCGTCGGTGCCAAAACTCATCTTGGAGGGGTCGGAGGTCGGCAGGTCGTCGGGATTAAGGCCGGCCTTGACGATTGACGGCTTGAGGTAATTGCCGTGCACGCCGGTAAACAGGTTCGAATAGACGATGTCTTCCGCCGACGACGACGTGATCATCTCCTTGTAGGCTTCGACCGCATTAGCTTCTTGGGTGGCGATGAAGGCGGAGCCGATATAGGCGAAGTCGGCGCCGAGGATGCGCGCCGCACGGATGGCGCGGCCATTGGCGATCGCGCCCGACAGCGCGATCGGTCCGTCGAACCAGGCGCGCGTTTCTTCGACGAAGGCGAGCGGCGAGATCGTGCCGGCATGGCCGCCGGCGCCGGCCGCAACCAGGATCAGGCCGTCGGCGCCTTTCTCGATCGCCTTGTGCGCGAATTTCTGGTTGATCACATCGTGAAAGACGATGCCGCCCCAATTATGCGCCGCCTGGTTGAGATCCTCGCGCGCGCCGAGCGAGGTGATCAGCATCGGCACCTTGTACTTCTCGCAGGCCGCGAGATCGTGATCGAGTCGGTTGTTGGACTTGTGAACGATCTGGTTCACCGCGAACGGCGCCGACGGCCGCTCCGGATGTGCCTTGTCGTATGCCGCGAGTTCTTCCGTGATCCGCGCCAGCCACTCGTCGAGCAGCGAAGCTGGCCGCGCGTTCAGCGCCGGAAACGATCCGACCACGCCGGCCTTGCACTGGGCGATCACGAGATCGGGCACGGAGATGATGAACAACGGCGACCCGATCACGGGTATCGACAGGCGGCCCTTGAACAGCGCGGGCATGGACATTCGAAACGATCCTTTGGTTATTCAGGCAAACGATTGGCTCTAGAGATGCCAGACATCATACCAACCAATAAGGCAATCTTTCCAGTGTCAAGTATTGCGTTTTAACGCTGCGAGACGACGGAACGACCGCTACTGACAGAGCGCCCTCGTCACGTAATTTTCAGTCTTGCAATCGCCAGACTGCCGCTTGTAGCCGGGCAGGAACACTTTCGGCGAGCATTTCTCGGCCGCGTCCGTATCGAGGCTTTTGCCTTCCTTGTAGCCCTTGCTCTGGCACAGCCGGTCGGCGCCGGCCTTGCAGTCCGGCGCACCGTTGGCGGCCACCAGACACGCCGCACGCCCACTCACCATGGTCGAAGGCTTGGCCAGGTTCGACAGGCTACCGCCGGTACCCTTGGCGCCCGCATTGAAGTCCTCGACGGTCTCGCTTGGGATCTTCAGCGACGGCAGCAGCGATTTGGATTTCTCGAACAACTTTCCGATTTCGTCGATCAAACCCGGATTTTCCTGGCGCGGCGCTTGCTGCGGCTCAGTCTGCTGCCGCTCGGGCTGCGCCGGCACCGGCTGCTGGGCCGGCGACTGCAGGCCGAGCGAGGGCTGCGATCCGGCTTGCGACCAGCCAGCATCGGGAGCGATCGCAAGCACGGATACAACGAGGCCAACGGTCGCGCGTTGCGTCCCGAATAGCTTGATCAAACGGCCGATTCGATCGGACATGAAACGAAACGTAACCTGAAGCCGGGATGCCGGCAAAGCGCTAGACCAGCTTGAACGCGGCGTAAAAGCCGAGCACCAGGACAATGGCACCGATGGCCACCCAGGTGCCAAGGCGCTTTTCCAGCTCGGCCCGGATCACGTCGCCATACTGGTTGAGCAGGACCGCAACAATGAAGAACCGCCCGCCGCGCGCCACGATCGAGCACAGTATAAACAGCCAGATGTTGTAGCCGGCAAACCCCGAAGTGATGGTCACGAGCTTGTAGGGGATCGGCGTCAGCCCCTTCAGCAGGATGATCACCGCGCCCCATTCGGCATAGGAAGCGCGGAAGGTTTCGACCTTGTCGCTGAGACCGTAGATCGTGATGAGCCAGTGCCCGATCGAGTCATAGAGCAACGCACCGATCGCGTATCCGACCACGCCGCCGGCAACGGATGCGATGGTACAGACGGTCGCAAACCACCACGCCTTCTTCGGCCGCGCCAGCGACATCGGCAGCAGCATGACGTCAGGTGGAATCGGGAAAAACGAGCTTTCCGCGAAAGATACGGCCGCCATAATCCACAGCGCGTAAGGCTTGTCGGCGGCGTCGATAAACCAGTCGTAAGTCCGTTTGAGCATGGGCGCATGAACCATCATGGAGCGGATTTGTCCATGCCGGAAAACGACGGAATTTGAGCGGATTTACTACCGCTTGCGTAAGGAACGGCCTTCCAGCGCGACAATTCGCCGCCGGACTGCGGGGCCTGCCGTCGCCTTGGGCAGCGGTTTGGTTGGCGCCGTTTTCGGCGACTTGACGGGCTTCGGCAGCTTCTCGGCGATGCCGAGCAGGTCCTCGCGCCGCTCCATTTCGCGCCAGACGTCCTCCGGCTTTACGCCGGCCGAAGCCCACAGCACGGTCAGGTTATAGAGCAGGTCGGCGCTCTCGCGGACCACCGCGTCGGCCTTGCCGTTGACGGCATCGATCACGACTTCGATGGCTTCCTCGGCGAGCTTCTTGGCCATCTTGGAGGGGCCGCGCTGAAACAGCCGGGCCGTGCGCGACGTGGCCGGGTCGAGGTCCCTGGCCGCGATAACAGCCTGATAAAGCCGTTCGAGCGAATCACTCATCCTGACAACCTAATGCAAAGCCATGGCCGGCGTGTTAACGGCCGCCGCTGCAACCAGAAAAAAATCCACCGGCCGAGGCGGCCGGTGGATTCATCTTTAACAGTTGCGATTCTAGCGATCGCGTTTACCAGCCGCCATAGTATGGGCCGCCGCCATAATAGGCGCGGGGCGCGTAGTAATACGGGGCCGGCCTGCCGTAATAAACCGGGCCGCCGCCATAATAGCCGTAGTGGCGGTCGTAGTAGTAGTCACGGCGGTTCTGGGTGGCCGCAATCGCAAGGCCGGTGCCGACGATGCCGGCAAAGGCCGCCGCTGCCGCCGCGCCACCTCCACCGCGATAATGCCTGCGGCGGGCGCTGATATCGGTCGCGTCGCTGGTCCCGGTCGAGGCCGTCACGCCCTTGCCCGACGGCGCGGAGCCCGCGAATGCCGTGGTTGGCGCGACTGCCGTCAGTGCAACGGCCACAACCGTCGCCACCGCGCTGGCGCGGCCGATCGATGAAAACACTCCTTTTCGCGCAAACATCTCGACGTCCTCCGTGGGAGCTGGCCTGACAGGCCTCAGATAGCTAACCACCGAGCGGATACTAGGTTCCCGAATCCGAACGGCGGCTGAACGATCCCTGGCAAAATCGTGGCAGTCATCGACCATTCAGGTTAGATGCTGCACAATAGCTCGCCTACCGGCTAGTCTGCCCTTGGCGATGTCACGAAACCGACATCGCCGGCGCGGCAACTTGACCCACCTCTTGCTGATGTCATCTCGATGCGTGCGATCAGGACCAACGCCATCCGCTCTCGCCTGAGCGTTCTCTTGGCTTTCCTTGCCGGGCTGTGCACCATTGCGGGCTTCACGGCGAATAGCGCCCTCGCCGCCGACGAACCTCGGCCTCCGCTCGCAATCCAGTTTTCGCTCGATCGCCCGATCGATGCCGCGGCGGCGCCGTTCGTGATGGCCGCCGCCGGCGGCCTGTACAGCGCTGAGGCGCTTGCGGTCACGACCAACATCGCCAGCGGATCGCCGGACGCGATTGCACGTGTCGCGGCAGGTACCAGCGATTTCGCTATGGTCGACGTCAACGCATTGATGCGGTTTCGCGACAAGGACAAGCAGGGCGGTCCCAGGATCAAGGCCGTGTTCGTGCTGTTCAACAAGGCGCCCTATGCCATCATCGCCCGCAAGAGCCGCGGCATCCGCGCGCTGACGGACATTGAGGGCAAGACTCTCGGCGTCGCCGAAGGCGACCTGTCGGCCCGGCTGTGGCCGGCGGTGGCGCACCAGAACAGCATCAAGATCAAGAGCGTGAAGCAAAGCAGCATCAGTGCCGCGGTGCGGGAGCCGATGCTGTCGGCAGGCCAGATCGATGCCGTGACCGGATTTTCCTATCTATCGGCGATCAATCTCAGGGATCGTGGCGTGCCTGCCGATGATCTGGCGGTGCTGAAATTCGCCGACTATGGCTGTGAAGCCTATGGTTTCGCTGTTATCGCCAATCCGGCGCTGGCGGCCGCCAAGCCGGAGGCGGTGAAAGGATTCGTGCGAGCCGTCATCGGCGGGTTGCATCTCACGGTCAAGGACCCCGAACGCGCCGCGACCGAGGTCGCAAATCGCATGGACGGTGGCTCGAAGGACCTCGAACTCGAGCGGCTGCAAAGCATTCTGCGCGACTACATCCTCACCAGCGAAGTGAAACGCAACGGCATCGGCGCCATCGATCCGGCACGCTTCGAACGCTCGATCGATCAGGTCGCGGACGACTTCAAGTTTCAGAAGCGGCCGCAGGCGTCAGACATTTTCGACGACCAGTTTCTGCCCCCGCTCAACAGCCGGCTGATTAATTGAGTACGCGTCCTGATCGCGCCGCCAGCGCCCGGGACTACCCCTCTCCCCAGCCCTCCCCCGCAAGGGAGGAGGGAGCCTGATGGGCGTGCTCACCTTACTTCTCACTCGCATGACGCGTGCTGAGGACATAGTTGGCATTCGTGAGAGAGACACCGTTGGATGGGCTCCCTCCCCCCTTGCGGGGGAGGGTTGGGGAGAGGGGTGCCGCTCGCTCAACTGCCTGAGAGTTCGCCCAGCTCACTAGTCCTCCTCGGTGAACCCTGCTTACAATGGCGACTGAATCGTCTCGCGAGTCCTCACCTGATGTCCATGCTGCGCCTTTACACCCGCGTCCTCGAGCTGCTCGGCAAGGAGGCGCGGCTGGGCTGGATTCTTGCCGTCGCCAATCTGCTGCTGGCCGGCGCGCAATTCGCCGAGCCGGTGCTGTTCGGCAAGATCGTCGACGTGCTCTCCGGAAAGCCGCAGACCGGGCCGCTGGCCGCGAACTCGGCCTGGTCGCTGCTGGCGGCCTGGGTCGTGTTCGGGCTCTTCACCATCGCTTGCAGCGCCGCCGTCGCGCTCCATGCCGACAAGCTGGCGCACCGCCAGCGCCAGGCGGTGCTGACGGATTATTTCGAGCACATCATGCAACTGCCGCTGACCTTCCACACCGGCACCCATTCCGGCCGGTTGATGAAGGTGATGCTGAACGGCACCGACGCGCTGTGGCGGCTCTGGGTCGCATTCTTCCGCGAGCATTTTGCGGCGATCCTGTCGCTGGTCGTGCTGCTGCCGCTCGCGCTCTACATCAACTGGCGGCTGGCGATCCTGCTGTTCGCGCTGTGCGTGGTGTTTACGGTGCTGACCACGCTCGTCGTACGCAAGACCTACGGCATGCAGACCGAGGTCGAGGCGCAGTACAGCGATCTTTCGGCGCGCGCGTCCGATGCGCTCGGCAATGTCGCACTGGTGCAGAGCTTCGTGCGGATCGATGCAGAGGTTCAGGGCATGCGCTTCGTCGCGGACAAGCTACTCGCCGCGCAGATGCCGGTGCTGGGCTGGTGGGCGCTGGTCACCGTCATCACCCGTGCTTCCACCACCATCACCGTGCTCGCGATCTTTACCATCGGCATCTACCTGCACGCACAGGGACAGACGACGGTGGGCGAGATCGTGATGTTCGTGAGTTTTGCGACCATGCTGATCCAGAAGCTCGAACAGGTGGTGAGCTTCATCAACAGCGTGTTCATGGAGGCGCCCCGCCTACAGGAGTTCTTCGACGTGCTGGACGCCGTGCCTGCGGTGCGCGACCGGCCCGGAGCGGTCGATACCGGACGGCTTTCCGGCCTCGTCGAATTCCACGACGTCTCGTTTTCCTATGACGGCAAACGGCCCGCGGTCGAAGACGTTTCATTCACCGCTCTGCCCGGACAGACCATCGCCCTGGTCGGCCCGACCGGCGCCGGCAAATCGACCGCGATCGCGCTGCTGCACCGCGCCTTCGATCCGCAGTCCGGCATCATCAAGATCGACGGCATGGACATTCGCGCGTTGAAGCTGACGGCGCTGCGGCGGAACATCGGCGTGGTGTTTCAGGAGGCACTGCTGTTCAACCGCTCGATCGCCGACAATCTGCGCGTCGGCAAGCCGGACGCGACCGACGAGGAAATGCGGATCGCCGCAAGCCGCGCGCAGGCGCTGGAATTCATCGAGCGCAGCGAGAAGAAATTCGAGACCCATGCCGGCGAGCGCGGCCGAATGCTATCCGGCGGCGAGCGGCAGCGCCTGTCGATCGCACGCGCACTGTTGAAAGACCCGCCGATCCTGATTCTCGACGAAGCGACCAGCGCACTCGACGCCGTCACCGAGGCCAAGGTCAATGCCGCGCTCGACGAGGTGATGAAGGGCCGCACCACCTTTGTGATCGCGCACCGGCTTTCGACCATTCGCAACGCGACCCGCATCCTGATGTTCGATAATGGGCAGGTGATCGAAAGTGGAACTTTCGATGAACTGGTGGCCATGGGCGGTCGCTTCGCGGAACTCGCCAAGGCCCAGTTCATGGTGCAGGAGAATGCTCGGGCCGGCATCAAGGTCAAATAGGCCGGCAAGCGTCTGCTACGGTTCAACTATCGCCGAAATTGCGCCTATTTCGTCCACGATTAAATCGCCGGGCCTCTGTTCTGGATCGCCAAGCCGGTATAGGTTTGCGACCTGCCGCAATGCGACGGCGCCGGACACGCTTGAAACCCGAACGATAGATCGAGAGGACCTCCTTTTCGAAGGCGGGTCTCAAAGGACCGGAACGGAAAAGTGCATTTTCTTCGCCCGTTGCTTCGCGCTTCCTCACTGAACCTGATTTTCCTGGCGACGGCGCTTGCCGTCATGACGCCGCGCGCCGTGCACGCCGAAGCGCTGCTGGTCGTCGAAGCCGATACCGGCAAGGTGCTGCAGGCCGAGAATGCCACCATGCCGTGGTATCCCGCTTCGGTGACCAAGATAATGACCGCCTACGTCACGCTGAGGGCGGTGAAGGAAGGCCGTCTCTCGCTCGATACATTATTGACGGTGTCGCCGGTTGCCGCCTCGCAATCGCCGTCCAAGATGGGTTTTCCTCCGGGCACCCAGGTCACTGTCGATAACGCGCTCAAGATGATGATGGTGAAGTCGGCCAATGACATGGCTGTGGTGCTAGCCGAAGGAGTCGGCGGATCGGTCGACGGTTTCTCGGCAATCATGAATCAGACCGCGTTAAGGCTCGGCATGACGCAGACGAGCTACGTCAATCCGAACGGCCTGCCGGCAGACGGACAGGTCACCTCGGCGCGCGATCTTGCGATGCTGGCGCGCGCCGTCATTCGCGACCTGCCGGAATACGAATACTTTATGCAAATCCCCTCGATCCGCTATGGCCGCCGGGTGACGCAAAATTTCAACAAGCTGATCGGCCGCTATCCTGGCGCCGATGGTTTCAAGACCGGCTTCATCTGCGCTTCCGGCTACAATCTGGTTGCGTCTGCGACGCGCAACGGCAAGCGGCTGATCGCCGTCGTGCTCGGCGCATCCTCAGGCCAGGCGCGGGCGGTTCGCGCCGCGCAATTGCTGGAGCGCGGCTTTGGCGGCAACGGGTTGGGCTGGCTGAAACCCGCGCTCGGTACCGTCGACAATCTGGTTCCGGTCGATGCGACGCCGCCGAACCTGCGCGACGAGATGTGCAATGGCAAGCGCAAGCGGCCGGCGACCGATGAGGACCCGGACATTGTCGCCAGCAACGGCAACACTTCGACTGGCGAGACCGCGGTGAACTTCTTCACGGCGGGGCTGCAGCACCACCCGGTCAAACCTGCGGATCTGCTGGCGGCCGCGGCAGAGCCGTCCGAGCCCGTTCCGGTCTATACCGGTCCAACCAAGACCGGCCCGGCATTGATCGCCGCCGTTGCGGCGGAGGCCGAAAAGCAGGCATCGGCAAAGCGCGGCAAGAAGTCGACGATTGCCGCGAAGAAGCCCGACGCCGCGGCAGCGCCCAAGGCTGAAGCCAACGCAACGCCGGCAGCCAAGCCTGCTGTCGTCCGGCATGCAAACGCCAAACCGGATGCTGCCGCCAAGCCGGCCGCCAAACCCGCAGCCGCCCAGCCCGCAGCCGCCAAGCCCGCGGCCGTCGGAGACAAGCTCGCGCCAAAACCGGCCAAGCCGAAGGCCGCTGCTAAACCCAAAGGCGAAAACAAGCCGGCTGGTTAACGGGCCGCGCAGCGGCGCAATTAGGCAGTTTTCCTGCCATTCGGCCGAACTATTCCAGATCGGCGAAATGGTCGATAGCGCGCAGCCGCTTGCCATCGGCGGCGGCATTCACAATACTGCCGAAAACAAGGCGTGCCCGGCCGAGAGACAGGGAAAACAACCAGAGGGGAAACACCATGGAGCGGATCTGGCTCAAGCAATATCCGGCCGGCGTGCCAGCCGATATCGACGTCACCCAGTACTCATCGCTGGTCGAACTGCTGGAGGAGAGCTTCAAGAAGTTCGCCGACCGCAAGGCGTTCATCTGCATGGACAAGTCGATCAGCTACCGCGACATGGACGAGATGTCAGCCGCGCTCGGCGCCTATCTGCAGAGCAAGGGCCTGCAAAAGGGCGCCCGCGTCGCGCTGATGATGCCGAATGTGCTGCAATATCCGGTCTCGACCGCCGCCGTGCTGCGCGCGGGATATGCCGTGGTGAATGTCAATCCGCTCTACACCCCGCGCGAACTCGAGCATCAGCTCAAGGATTCCGGCGCGGAAGCGATCATCGTTCTGGAGAATTTTGCCACGACCGTGCAGCAGGTGATCGCGAGGACTTCGGTCAAGCACGTGATCGTCGGTAGCATGGGCGACCTGCTCGGCTTCAAAGGCGTGATCGTCAACCTCGTCGTACGCAAGGTGAAGAAGATGGTGCCGGCCTGGTCGCTTCCAGGCTCCGTCTCGTTCAATGAGGCGCTCGCCGCCGGCCGCAGCATGAAGCTCAACAAGCCGCAGCTCACGCGTGATGACGTCGCCTTCCTGCAATATACCGGCGGCACCACCGGCGTTTCCAAGGGCGCGACGCTGCTGCACAAGAACATTCTCGCCAACGTGCTGCAGAACGATGCCTGGCTGCAGCCGGCGCTGAAGAAGCCGCCGCATGTCGACCAGCTCTTCATCGTCTGCGCGCTGCCGCTCTATCACATCTTCGCACTGACGGCGTGTTTCCTGATGGCGGTGCGGGCCGGCGGCGTCAACCTCCTGATCCCGAATCCGCGCGACATACCGGGCTTTATCAAGGAGCTGCAGAAGTACCAGGTCAACAGCTTCCCGGCGGTCAACACGCTCTACAATGCCCTGCTCAACGCACCCGGCTTCGACAAGGTCGACTTCTCCAAGCTGAAGACCTCCTTCGGCGGCGGCATGGCGACGCAAAAGGCCGTGGCCGAGAAATGGCTGAAGGTCACCGGCTGCGCGCTGTCGGAAGGCTATGGCCTGTCCGAGACCTCGCCGGTGCTGACCTGCAACCCCGCCGACACCGACCAGTTCTCCGGCTCGATCGGCATTCCCGTGCCGTCGACCTACATCTCGATCCGCGACGACGACGGCAAGGAGGTGCCGCTCGGCCAGCCCGGCGAGATCTGCGCCAAGGGACCGCAGGTGATGGCCGGCTACTGGAACCGGCCGGAAGAGACCGCGGCCGTGATGACGGCCGACGGCTTCTTCCGCACCGGCGACATCGGCGTCATGGACGACCGCGGCTACACCAAGATCGTCGATCGCAAGAAGGACATGATCCTGGTCTCGGGCTTCAACGTCTATCCGAACGAGATCGAGGAAGTGATTGCCGGGCATCCAGGCGTGCTCGAATGCGCTGTGATCGGCGTCGCCGATTCGAAATCGGGCGAGGCGGTGAAGGCTTTCATCGTCAAGAAGGACCAAAACCTCACGGCCGATGACGTCATCAAGCACTGCACCACGCAGCTCACCGCCTACAAGGTGCCCAAGCAGATCGAGTTCAGGACTGATTTGCCCAAGACCAATGTCGGCAAGATCCTGCGCCGCGAACTGCGCGACGAGAAGAAGGCCGCGGCGTAAGGCGCACGCGGACCTCTCGACATGACGGAGACTAATGTCGCGCCAGCCGACATTCTGGCCTTCTGGCGCGGCGCCGGCCCTGATCGCTGGTACACGCGCGACGACGCTTTCGATGCGGAGGTGCGCCGGCGCTTTCTCGGCCTTTGGCAGAGAGCGGCGGCCGGCGAATTATCGTCATGGGAAACGAGCGATGACGGCGCGCTGGCGCTTGTCATCGTGCTCGACCAGTTTCCCCGCAACATATTCCGCGGCGACATCAGGACCTATGCCAGCGACGCGCTGGCGCGCGACGTGGCGCACCGCGCTATCGATCGCGGCGTGGACGGGCGGATCGATCCAGCTTTGCGCGAATTCCTCTATCTGCCCTTCATGCATTCGGAGCACCTGGGCGACCAACTGCGCTGCATCGAGCTGTCACGCGCAGCCGGCCACACTGAAAGCCTGAAATGGGCCGAGCACCACGCGGATGTCATTCGGCGCTTCGGGCGCTTCCCTCACCGCAACCAAATCCTGGGGCGCGCTACTACGCCCGAGGAGCAGGCATTCCTCGATGAAGGTGGCTTTTCGCCGTGATGACGCAAGCGTGAACGGTCTCGACCGTTGCCGTTTCGAGCCTGACGAATATTGTGCCGGCTGCCTGCCCGGTCTAAGAAACACCCGCTCATTGAGGGAGAATTGACGATGACGATCCAAGTTGGCGACAAGCTGCCGGAAGCCAAATTTCGCGTGATGACGGCGGAAGGCCCGCAGGTCAAAACCACCGACGATATTTTCAAGGGCAAGAAGGTGGCGCTGTTCGCGGTGCCCGGCGCCTACACCGGCACCTGCCACAAGATGCACCTGCCGAGCATCTTCCTCAACGCCTACGCCATCAAGGACAAAGGCGTGGACACCATCGCCATCGTCTCCGTCAACGACGCCTTCGTCATGAACGCATGGAAGCGCGACACCGACCAGCGCGACGAGGCCGTATTCCTCGCCGACGGCAACGCCGACTTCACCAAGGCGATCGGCATGGAGCTCGACGCCTCCGGCAATGGTCTCGGCATCCGCTCCAAGCGGTATTCGATGCTGGTGGAAGACGGCGTGGTGAAGAAGCTGAACCTCGAGCCGGCGCCGGGCAAGGTCGAGGTGTCTGGCGGCGATACGCTGCTGGGGCAGTTGTGATCTGAGGCACTCTCGCCATGAATAACACTGTCATCGCCCGGCTTGCCGCCTCAGCCAAAGCTCCGGCGAGCCAGCAAGGGAAAGCCTCGGCGAAGCCTTAGGGCGTAGCCGGGACCGGGCGATCCAGT
>NZ_JADPKF010000012.1:0-86664 GCF_023073815.1 Bradyrhizobium sp. 157
TGCAGGGCCCAAGAGATGAGCCTCATCGATTCCTGGAGAGCTGATTCTGAGAGCTTCAGTATGGCTCTGGCCCGGAATTACCCCATGTGTGAAAACGCGGTGCTGCTGTTATGATTCTCCCGTGATTCTAAGGGGGAATTGATGAGGCGCTTCGTTGAAGAGGCGGATCGCGGGCAATGGACGCTACTGCCCGAGTGCCTCGATGATTTCATTGACGAGAGCAACCCCGTCCGCGTGATCGACGTGTTTGTCGGTGCGCTCGATTTGGCTGAGATGAGCTTTGAAGGAGTGGAGCCGGCGGCGACTGGTCGGCCCTCGTTCCATCCCTCGGTTCTGCTTAAGCTTTACATTTACGGCTACCTAAACCGGGTGCAGTCGAGCCGCCGGCTCGAACGAGAAGCCGGACGCAATGTCGAGGTGATGTGGCTGCTGGGCCGGCTCGCTCCCGATCACAAGACGATCGCGGACTTCCGGAAAGACAACGGCTTGGCGCTTCGCAAGGTCTGTGCGCGCTTCGTCGAACTCTGCCGCGAAATGGGGCTTCTTGCGACGGCGAGCGTCGCCATCGATGGCAGCAAGTTCAAGGCCGTGAACAATCGGGACAGGAACTTCACAAAGGCGAAGGTGCAACGGCGGCGTGCTCAGCTTGAGGAGAGCGTCGCGCGCTATCTGAGCCAGCTTGACACGGCCGATCGACAGGAGCCAAGCGAGGCGCTGGCCGCAAAGGTAACAAGGCTCACCGAGAAGCTGACGAAGCTCAAGGAGGAAATGGGCAAGCTTGCGGTTTACGAGAAGCAGATGCTGGATTCGCCGGACCAGCAAATCTCCCTGACCGATCCCGACAGCCGTTCGATGGCGACGAGTGGCCGGGGCTCCGGCGTTGTCGGCTATAATGTGCAGGTCGCCGTCGATACCGAGCACCATCTGATTGTGGCGCACGAGGTGACAAATAGCGGCTCAGATCGGGCGCAACTGGCCAATATGGCCAAGCAGGCGAAGACCGTCCTAAAGACCGAGACGCTCGAGGCTGTGGCCGATCGCGGCTACTTCAATAGCCCGGAGATCCTTGCGTGTCATGAAGCAGGCATCACGGTAACTCTGCCCAAGCCGCTGACGTCGGGCGCCAAGTCGGATGGACGCTTCGGTAAGCAGGACTTTGCCTATCTGCCAGAAGAGGACGCCTATCGCTGTCCAGCTGGGGAGCGATTGCCGTATCACTACACAAACGAAGAAGACGGCAAGATGCTGCGGCGCTACTGGACCACTGCCTGTCAAAATTGTTCGCTCAAATCGCAGTGCACGACCGGGCCAGAGCGGCGAATTACACGATGGGAGCATGAGCATCTGCTCGAAGCTGTGCAGCGGCGCCTTGACGCAAACCCAGAAGCCATGCGTCAGCGTCGCGAGACGGTCGAGCATCCGTTCGGCACGATGAAGGCCCGCATGGGAGCGACACACTTCCTCACTAAAACGCTTCCAAAAGTAGCCGCCGAGATGGCGCTCTCGGTTCTGGCCTACAATCTGACACGGGCCATGAACATCATCGGAACCAAGCGCCTAATCGCTGCAATCGCGGCCTGAGACTTCCTCTGCGCCTGGCTCTCAGAATTGACCTCCCGTAAGACCGTTTTTACACGGCCAAGACCCCTATCGGACATTCGGCGTGGTGCTCTCGTGCATCCACAGTCCGCGCCTGGGGGAGACTACGTGAACAAGCGGTCGGTCGCTTTTTATCGAGCCGCTTGTCCGAACCGCTCGCGTCATTTAGATGACCAATCAACTCTCCGGAAGCCGGTAGATGTTGATCCCTTTGAGGTCATATAGCTTCGTACCATTACGGTCGAAAATTTCTCGACCCACTATAACACCAACGTGACTACCCTTGCTGTTGAATATATTGCCTTTCACAAGAGCCTCCTTGCTTCAGGTCGAGCCGTGCGAATCGCTGCGCTCTTTCGCCGTTGTGTCAGAGCCGCCTTTATGGGGCGGCTTCGGTCACCGCCGCGCCGCCTCTGCCGAGCACAAGGCAGGCCAATGGCTCATTGAGCTGGCTTCGTTGAGCCCGCGCCGGGATCAGCAATCGTCTCCCAGCTGTTGCCGCAAGCGGAACACCGCCATTCGTTGACAACAGCCGTGGGCCCCTCGTGATGGAGAGCGGCGCGGCTCGCTGACCATTCTAGAAGCCCAGCGCCGCTCGAACCTTCGCTGAAAATGCAATGGATAGATGATCGAATTCATGGGCTCCCTCCTATTGGGCGGCGGGAGCACGGTACGGTCTCTCAGTCACTGAAGCCTTTTTACGATCAGTGATGCTAGTAATATGGGGCTCGAGCCACCCTATGCTCTTAGCAACCTTCGCGTCGGCTGCGGGAAACGATGTAGATGAACCGCGTCCAGCGGATCTGCCAGCGGGCGTTCGTTTGCGTGCTGCCGAGCGCATAGAGCGGTCGCTAACCCCGACAGCAGCACTTCCCCATGTGCCGCGGCGAGCCGCGCGGTCTCATCGCAGCTTTCGGAAATCGATGCTGCGCAGGACAATTCCGGGCGGCGTGTCCTCGAACTCGGTCGCCCGATATTTGTCGGCTGCGCACACCTCGATGCGCTCGCGCAACCGCATGAATTGCCCCTCACGCTGGCCCGCTCTCGCGCGCACCACACCATCCAGCTCATCCATGGCGGAGGTCGAGACCGCGCAAGGGATCTCCCTGTTGCCGTCGAGCATCGAGAACAGCACCACCATCCTGTCGTACTCGTAACTGATGAAGCGTCCGTGCGTGAGCGTCAGTGACCTACTCCTTACGCGGCGCCGCGATCGCAGCCCTCTTTTGCCTCAGCCCTGCTCAGTGAGCCGGGCAAAGTCCTCGAGGATGGCCGCGACGAGGTCGCGATGCCTTGTGTCTTCCGGCGCCAGTCCTGCGGCATACAGCTTCAGGACGTAGCGCGCCTTGGCGGCCGCCTCCGGCCACGACGCGGCGGGAAACGCCAGCAAGTGATCTTCGATCTCGGCCCGCCGTTCGCGCAGCTCCCGCGCATGGGTCTCGACTTCCGCCAGCGCGCGGCGGATGTCGGTCGCTTTCTGCGCCGCCATGCCGCGGTGGCTGTCGAGGTCGAGTGGTTCGTCAGTCATCGGATGTGCTCGCGTCGATGCGGTGGGCGTCCGACAAATCGACCGGGCCGATCGAGACCACCTCCATCGCCAACCCGCGCGAGCCTTCCGCCGGCACCTTGATCATGGTGGCGACGCGGCGGAACGCCGCGAACGAAAGGCCCTCGATCGTCTCCTCATCGGTGACGACCTCGTAGGCGCCGGCGGGCAACAGGCGATCGATGCCCCTGATCCGGAACGGATGTTTGAAGGTGACGACTTCACGTCGGGAACGGATGGTCATGCGCGCCTGCCTTTCGCAAAAGTGCCGGCGCCGGCGCTGCCCGCAGAGCAGCATGCGCCCCCTCCGCCGCAATAGCCATCGCTTTCTTGCCGCGCCGCGAATGGAGGCAGTTCCTTGTCGCTTCCTGCGCGCTCTTGCCGCGGCCGGCGCGAAGCGTTTTGGCGTTCGCTATTGCTGGAACATCAGCGTAGGGTCAGCCATCACCGCATTTCCCACGGCATCCACCGGTGACTGAGGGCCGCGCGCGCTCCCGCCACAAAGCGGAGGAGCATCCCCTTGCGGCAGTTTCGCCTGGCCGAGTGGATCGTATCGCCCGTCATCATCCCGCTGCTGCTTGCGATCGTGGTGATCGCGGTGGCCGTCCTCCATGCCTAAACTGAAATACCGGGTCAGTGGCAACCATGAAGGGGCCCGCGAAAATCTCGGCCGCGTCACGGCGGCGGCCGCGCTGAAGAAGGCCAGGCAGTTCGTGCAAGAAGGCTACATCGACGTGAGGATCTGCACCCCGCGCGGGCAGTCCTGTTGTCAGACGAATTCAACCATCTTGAAAAACAGGAGGAGACTGCCATGGCCAAAAGCTAGCAACGAGGCAACCGCGAAGCCAAGAAGCCTAAGAAAGAAAAGGTCAAGGTCATCGCCGCGGCGCCCAGCCAAAAGGCCGCGACCTGGCAGCCGAGCTTCATGCCAGGGAGGAAGAAATAGCTCCGGTTGAACCGGTCAATCTCTCAACGATCGGCTGCTATTGGCACTTTTCGGATCTGACAGGCCCGGCTGGCGACGTCTGTTATTGCGGGTATGAACGGACTTTGCGCGGACGCGTCGTAAGGTCGTTTTTGACCCGTCTCAGACATTGCGACGGAGGCTCCGCAGTACAAAACTTCCCCTGATCGGAGCGCGCGATTGGAGGAAGCGATGTTCAGATTTTTGGGAATCACGTTCGTGCTGTGCCTCGTCGGTCAGCCGAGCTTCGGTGACGACACCCACAAGGTACTCGGCACCTGGAAACTGGTATCCTACGAGACAGAGGTTCAGGCGACCGGCGAGAAAGAGCCGGCGATGGGACAAAACCCAACCGGCTATGTTGTCTTCAACGCTGAGGGGCGCGTGTTCCTCGTCCTGACCGGAGAGGCGCGCAAGCCTGCAAAGACCAGCCAGGAACGTGCCGAACTATTTGCCACACTCATCGCCTGTACCGGCACTTATCGCATTGAAGGGGACAAGTGGACTACCAAGGTCGAGGTGGCGTGGATTCCCGAGTGGGTCGGCACCGAGCAAGCCCGATCTCTCACGGTGGACGGTGACCGACTGCAAGTGTTGTCGCCATGGCGAGTGAACCCGAATTGGCCGGACAAGGGGATGACGCGCAGCATCGTTACCTTCGTACGGTCCAAATAGGCGTGCAGCAGAATGTCCGGAAGTGGCCCGAAACGGACCTTCCGGGGCGGCCTGGCGACGTCCGCTCTTAGGGGATTGTGTTGCAAAAGTTTTTTTGGGGTGGCGAACGAAAATTCTTAGAGCCGCTGATCCGTTTTACGCGCGGCGACGTGAGGGGGCCAAGTCGCTTCATCCAAAATTGATCACGGACCTCCGTAGTGGCGCTGAAAAGCGACGCAGCAGCAGAGAAGTCAAAAAATCACTTTCGCGAGATTTTTGGTGCTGTTCGATTTTCGACTTTTGCAACACAATCGAGGGCACAACGGACGTGTTGTCCAAGCAGGGACACTTCCGATACCGTTTCCAGATTTCGCTCCGTTTTATCCGGGCTGCGGGCAGCCATCACTCGATCGTCAGCCCCGCCTGACGGATCAGCGGCACAAAGTCGCGCGAGAGGAATTCGGCATAGATGCGCGCGATCGCATTGGTCGGTCCGCCGGCGGCAACGGGCACGATCAGGTTGATCGGCTGGTCCGGATAGCTCGCCTGGGCGCGCAGGATGCGAAGGCATGCAGAGCGCGCCGGCCAGCCCGAACGTAACGGCGCGGCGATCAAGAGTGCGGGTCGCCGTGAATCGATCCTCGCAGATGCTTGTTTGATCGTGCTTATCGTTGGCTTTGACGCGCCAGCACGCGGTCCACCATCGCCCCGGCGGTGCCGAGATAGTTTGACGGCTCGCACAGGGCGGCGAGCCGATCGCGCGGCAAAGCGGATGCGATGGCCGGGCGCCGCAGCAAGGCATCGAGCAGCGCGTCGCCACGGTCGAACGCGTCGCGGCAGGCGGCATAGACCTCGTCGTGCGCCAACTGACGGCCAAGCGCCGGCGCAAGCCCCATCATAACCGCTTCGGCGACGATCAGCCCGCGCGTGGATTGCAGGTTTCGCTTCATCGCCGCGGGATCGACGCTCAGGCCGGACAGCATAAATTGCGCCTGCGCCAGCGACCCGGCGGTCAGAAGACAGACCTGGGGCAGGGCGAGCCATTCGCAGTGCCAGGGCCCGGTGGCGCGCTCGAGATCCTGAACCATGGCATCTAACATCAGCGAAGCGGCATCGCGCGATGCCTTTGCGTTCGCCAGCAGGATTTCCGAGGAGATCGGGTTGCGCTTCTGCGGCATGGTCGAGGATGCGCCGCGATGCGAGGAGAAGGGCTCGAACACCTCGCCGATCTCGGTCGCCATCAGGATCATGACGTCGTAGCCGATCTTGCCGAGCGCGCCGCAGATTACGGCCAGCGTCTGCACCAGTTCGACCAGCCCGTCGCGGGCGACATGCCAGGTGATGTCGGGTTCGGCCAGGCCGAGCACGCGCGCGTAAGCCGCACGCACATCCAGTCCGCGCTCGCCGAGCGCAGCCAGCGTTCCCGCCGCGCCACCGAGCTGCGCCTGAAGGGCGCGAGGCTTGGCCTGTTCGAGCCGTTCGGCCGAGCGCTGCAGCGCCGAGAGCCAGATCGCTGCCTTGTGCCCGAACGTGATCGGTAGGGCCTGCTGCAGATGGGTTCGGCCGGCCATCGGTGTATCGCGGTGGAGGCGGGCGAGGTTGGCGAGCGTTGCCATGACCTCGGTGAGCTGGGTTTCGATCAGCGCGACTGCTTCGCGCAGTTGCAGCACGGTCGCCGTATCCATGATGTCCTGGGTGGTCGCGCCCCAATGCAGATAGCGGCCGGCGTCGCCCAGCCGCTCAGATAGCTGGCGAACCAGGCCGACGATGGGATAGCCGACATTCTCGGTGTCGCGCTTCAACTGCTCGACGTCGAGCGCGATCGCCGGCGCCTGCCGCGCGATCGCCTCGGCCGCCTCGCGCGGAATCACGCCGGTCTCGCCTTGCGCGGTGGCAAGCGCCACCTCGGCCTGCACATAGGCCTTGAGCTGGGCCTCGTCGGAAAACACCGCCCGCATGGCCGGCGTCGAGAAAACGTCGCGATAGAGGGCGCTGTCGAACATCGTGCTGGCCACGCGCTTGTTTCCTCCCCGTTAGTATGTCCGGCCATCTGATTGATATGTACCAATCCGTCAAGCGCGGCCTGCGAAGGCCGAACTCGTTCTAAGAGAGCGGGCCGACCGCGAGAACTGCTCGAATGCGAATTGCATCAGACCGTTGCGGCAACCGTTGTGCCGAACGAGTTTGCCAAAGCTCTGGGCGCAGACGCAGGATCGGCTGCGCTCGAGGTCATCCGCCGATATCTGGATTCGCACGGCCGCCTGTTCGAGATATCGGAAAGCATCCATCCCGCCGGCCGATACGTCGTGACGTCGGTGCTCAAGCGCGTCGCCAATCCGGGGACGGCAGACGGCCGCGCGCCGCGACCTTCCAGCAAGACGAGATCGCGTTCCTGAGCCGGAAGAGATGTGGCGCAAGCCAAGGTATAGGCGGGCATTGGGCGACGTCTCGGTTTAGCGTTTCCTGACTCTTTGTTTTACGCCGCCAGCGATCCTCGAGACGTTCTTTCCGCGCGTCCCGTGCGAATGAAATTGCGAAGCACATCGCAAAACTCGTCCGTGGCCGAGAACATCGGGTTGTGCCCCTTGCCGTCGAAGAGATAGAGCTGAGCGTCGGGAATGTGCGAGGCGATGAATTCGCTGGCGGCGCAGGGGACGAGCCGGTCTTCTCGACCGTGCGCGACGAGCGTGGGAACCGCGATCGATTCGAGCAGCGGCGCGATGTCCATATTCGGATCGGGATCATAGAAGCTGAGGATCGTCTCGATTGGCAATCTGCAGACGCGCTCAGCAGCCATCCGCCGCAACTCGTCGGTATCTGGCTCGCTGTAGACGTACCGATTGTGCACGCGAATCAATTCCTCAATGGCACCCCGGCTATTAGCGTCCTCACAAAGCGCCATCTCGTGACAAAACGCCATGTAATCCGGATTAAGTACCGGGCAACCGTCCGCTCCGATCAGCGGCGTGCCCACCGTCATGATCCTTCCCACAAGTTCCGGGTGTTTGTGGGCAAGCTGGATAAGCAGGTTGGAGCCGCGCGAGATGCCGACGCCGACGATTGGAGCTGCGTCGGCTGCCTGGATGATCACCCGCAGATCCTCTATGTGTTGGAGAATGCCGTAAGGCCGCACCAGTGGGGCCGACCGTCCGGCGCCCCGGCAGTCGACGGTGATGACACGGAATTCTTGGCGAAGCTGCTCGAGAATCGGCTCGAAGGTCGAAAGCCCATAGACAATGGGATTGATGAATACGATCGTCGGCTCGCCGCTGCCGTGCTCGTAGAAGACGAGCCGCGCGCCGTCTCGCTCCGCGTACCGGGCGCGGTGAACGCAGTTGCGCGCGCGGTCGCGGTCGGCGTCAGTCTCGCTGAGCGCCATGGCGCGCTCGTAGTAGTCGTTCGCTCTGTCGAGATCGTCCTCGACGCCGGCCAAGTCACCCAGCATCAGGACGCACTCGCGCTCGGTGCGCCGATCGGCCGATGCTGCATTGTCCCGAGGACGGGACATGAGCTGCAGGCACGTTTCAAGTTGAGAGACCGCCTCTTTGACGGCATGCCGCGCCTTTGCCAGCCGACCGGCGGCCAGAAGATAAATTGCCCCTTGGTCGAGCAGGCCGCCTTCGATGAAATGATGGGCGACGATCTCGGGCTGGCCCGCCGCGATCTCCGGCCGCAACCGCTCGATCGCTTGCGCGATATGTGCATGCAGCTGCTGACGCGGTGACTTAAGCAGGGTGGCGTAGGCCGCGTCGCGGACGAGCGCGTGCTTGAAGCTGTACGTATGATGCGGCGGCGTCCCACGTCGTTGGATGAGACCCGCCCGGCATAGCTGATCGAGCACCGCCGTCAGCTGCTGCAGATTTGGGTATCCCGCGACCGCACCGACGATCTCCTCGTCGAACTCCCGGCCGATACAGGCAGCGATCTGCGCCACCTCGCGTGCCGGAGCCAGGCGGTCGAGGCGCGCCATGAGCGACTCCTGCAGCGTCGCCGGAATGGCCAGCGGCGGAAGTGGGCCGACGAGCTCGAGATGGTCATCGCCGGCCGTTGTCTTCCAGATCACCGATTCGAGGACCGCTTTCGTCAATTCCTCGACGAACAGCGGCACGCCCTCCGTGCGGGCGAGGATGGCTTCGATGACGATGGGCGGAAGCTGCTGTCCGCCCGCCGCACTCTGGATGAGCGCTCGGGATGCTGGCCGCCCGAAGCGATTGAGGCTGAGGAATGTGACATGCGGGAAATTCGTCCAAGGCGTCGGTACGTCAGGCCGCAATGTGGCGACGAGAAGTATCGGCAGAACCCGGATCCTGTCCACCATCCGCTCGAAAAGCTCCGCCGACGTCGGATCGAGCCAATGCGCGTCCTCAAGGACCATGAGCATCGGCCGCTGTCGTGAGAGCCCCTCCATTTGCGCCAAGAGGATGCCAAAGACGCGCGCCTTTTTCTCTTGCGGCGTGCCAGCGGGCGCTGCGTAGCGTCCAAGGAGCGGCAGCCCCAGCAGGTCAGCGAGCAGCGGCGTCGCGTCCTCGCCGAACCCGCCCGCTTTGTCGAGGAGCTGCTCCAGCTTCTCGAGCTTCAGCGAGGGTGCATCTTCACGCAGATACCCTGCCGCCCGTTGGAGCTGCACGAACACGGGCCAGAGCGCGCTATCCATATGATGCGGCGAGCAGGAATAGCCGATCCGGAACCGAGGTTCGTTGCGGATACGCTCACGCAGCGCAAGGACAATGCGAGACTTGCCGATGCCGGCCTCGCCGGCCAACACGACGACCTGACCTTCGCCGCCCTTGGCCATCTCCCAGCGATCGAGGAGGAGAGCGAGTTCCTGTTCGCGGCCGATCAATGGACCCACCTCCGCGCGTCGCAGGGCCTCGAACCGATCCTCGGCGGCCGCTTCGCCAAGAACTCGGAACGCCAGTTCCGGGCACTCGATCCCCCGGATCTGTTGCGGGCCCAGGTCGGTGAGCGCGAACCAGCTGCCAAGAAGGCGTCGTGTGCTCTCGGAGATCACCACGCCGCCGGGTTCTGCGAGCTGCTGCAGACGCGCGGCGAGGTTGGGCGTGGCGCCGACGACCCCTTCTTCCTGGGCAGCGCCTTCCCCGATCAGATCGCCGACCACGACCAGCCCGGTCGCAATCCCGACGCGCGCGGAAAGAGCTGCGCCGGCTCGTTTCTCTAACCCCTCTACGGCTTCCACAATAGCAAGCCCGCTGCGCACCGCACGTTCGGCCTCGTCCTCATGCGCCTGCGGCCAGCCGAAATAGACCAGCACGCCATCGCCCATGAGCTTGGCGATATATCCCTCGAAGCGGGCCACCTCCGCCGCCACCGCTTGGTGGTAGGTGGCAAGGATCTCGCTCAAGTCCTCGGGATCGAGGCGCACCGAGAGGGCAGTCGAACCAACGAGGTCGACGAACATCACCGTCAGATGACGGCGCTCGGCGGGCCGATTTTTAATCGACGGTCGCGAAGGGCTAGCCTCCGCTAGCGGCGGCCCGCGATCGTCCTCCATATTCTTGCCAAGTCTATTCTCAGCGAGTGTCGGAGATAGTGCGGCGATCGCCGAGAGGAGCTTCTTGCGGTGGCCCAGCGATGTGATGCCGAGTTCACGCAGATCCTCTGCCGTCAAGCTGGGCAGGGTCTCCGTGTCTACGTCGTTGTCGCGAAACACGCTCTCGTACTGATGCAACCCGAGGCGGCGTAGCCAATCCGCTATGTCCACATCGTCCTCCCGCAGGAGAGGGACGGTCACTAGTCGCAGGGGGAAGTCTACCGCAGCCTTCAACAGCACACCATCCCTGGTCCCGCCCACTGGCAAAGAGCCGCGTTCGGCGCCAGCTCGAGTTGCCAGCGCAATCCCGGTGTGATGAGAGTCTGGAACGCAAATGGCGAGCAGGAGGGCATCCCTACTCGCCATCATTTGCGTATTTGGAGGTATTTGGAGCTTGGTCTGAACGAAGATTGTACCGCTACGGGGTGCGGTCGGCGGTAACCAGGCGCGCTTCACGCACCACCGACCTGGACCCGGCCGAACGGAGGCAGGAGGCCTCGAAATTCGGCCAGGCCTGCTGCGAGCAATCCTTGCCGACGGTGCGGATATCCAGGCGGTCACCCTTGGCAAGCGCCTGCGGCACGCTGGCTTCGACCTGGGGGGCAAAGCCGGGCAATACAGTGAGCGCGGCAGCAATGAACGCGGCGGCAGCGATGGCGGAAAAAGCCTTGATCATGACGGTCCCCTGTCATGGGCCTTCGCGGCCCGTCGTTTCGTTGGGAGTACTTGTAGTCAGGGCAAGTTTCCGGCCGTCTTCGCGGGCGCGGAAAATGGTTTCGTCAGGGCCGAGTTTTGTTTCGTCGTTCATTGGCGGACGAAACACTACCGGCCCGCCCGAGACGCAGGGGGCCTCGGGATTGGTTCATTGGCCGACTCGAGGTAAAAAGCCGGCTCAGCGGGAACCCGACCCGGCTTGCCGGGCCGCCCGGGGCGGGGTAGGAGGGGCCTATGTCCCGTATTGCGCTCTATCCCGGTTCATTCGATCCCATCACCAACGGCCATCTGGACGTGCTGCGGCACGCCGTGACGCTGTGCGACCGGCTGGTTGTCGCCATTGGCGTCCATTCCGGCAAAAAGCCGCTGTTTTCGACCGAGGAGCGGCTCGAGATGGTTCGGGCGGTATGTGAGCCGATTGCGCAAAAGGCCGGCTGCGCGTTCGACTGCACCACCTACGACAACCTCACCGTAGCCGCGGCGCGGCAGGTTGGCGCGACCATCATGATTCGCGGCCTGCGCGACGGAACTGACATGGACTACGAAATGCAGCTTGCCGGCATGAACGAGGTGATGGCGCCAGAGGTGCACACCGTTTTCGTCCCGGCGTCACCCGCGGTCCGCCCGATCACCGCCACGCTGGTGCGCCAGATCGCCGGCATGGGCGGCGACATCTCCGCCTTCGTGCCGCCCCAGATTGCCGCGAGGCTGAAGGCCAAATTCGCGGGTTAACGCGCTCTTACGCGCTGTCCTGTTTCCATATGACCGGAGCTTTCATGATCCGAATTCTCGCCGTTCTCGCCGCGCTGTTCCTTGTGGCCCCCGCGATCGCGCAGCCGCTCCCTGCCAATCTCGACAAGGCAAATGCGATCGTAATCGACACCACCAAGGGCCGCATCGTGATCAAGCTGCGGAACGACATTGCGCCCCAGCATGCCGAGCGCATCAAGCTCTTGGCGCGCGAGGGCTACTACAACAACGTGCCGTTCCATCGCGTGATCGAGGGATTCATGGCGCAGACCGGTGACGGCAAGAATTTTAACGGCACTGGCGGATCGAAACATCCGAACCTGCCGGCCGAGTTCTCCAACGTGCCGTACAAGCGCGGCATCGTCGGCATGGCGCGAACGAGCGATCCCAACTCGGCCAATTCGCAGTTCTTCATCATGTTCGCCGAAGGCGCGTCGTTGAACGGCAAGTACACCGTGATCGGCGAAGTCGTGTCGGGCATGGATGTGGTCGACAAGATCAAGCGCGGCGAGCCGGTCGTCGACCCTGACAAGATGGTGAAGGTGCAAGTCGCATCCGACATCAAGTGAGGCCATGACGGCGGGCCGCAGCAAGCCATTCGTCTGGTTTGTCGTTGCTCTCGCGTGGCTCGCATTGGGTGCGCATGCGCCGGCTCAGCCGCAGCAACTCAACACCATCAAGGATGTCTTTGCCAAACTGTATTCCTGCTGGCGGCCGCCGCCTTACTCGCGCGCCAACCCGATGGACATCACGGTCGTCGTCAGCTTCAACCGCGAGGGCGCCATTCTGGGTCAACCCAGGATCACCTACGAATCGGAACGCGCCAGCGATAACGACAGGATTGCGTACCGAACTGCCGTGATGGAGACATTGCAACGCTGCACGCCGTTGCCATTTACCGAGGGACTGGGCGGTGCGGTCGCCGGCCGGCCTTTCGCGGTCACTTTCAGAACCCGCAAACGTCCACCCAAACCAGAAGAGACAAGAGCATGGCTGATACAGAAAATACTTTGATCCTTGAAACCACCCAGGGTCCCGTCACCATCGAAATGCGTCCCGATCTGGCGCCGGGCCATGTCGCCCGGATCAAGGAACTGGTGCGCGAAGGCTTCTACGACGGCATCGTGTTCCATCGCGTCATCGAAGGCTTCATGGCGCAGACCGGCTGCCCGCACGGCACCGGCACCGGCGGCTCCGGCAAGAAGCTGAAGGCCGAGTTCAACAAGGAACCGCATGTGCGCGGCACCGCCTCGATGGCCCGTGCCGCGAGCCCGGATTCCGGCGACAGCCAGTTCTTCATCTGCTTCGACGACGCCTCCTTCCTCAACGGCCAGTACACGGTCTGGGGCAAGGTCACCTCGGGCATGGAAAACGTCGACAAGATCAAGCGCGGCGAGCCGGTGCAGAACCCGGACAAGATTGTGAAAGCGCGGATGGCAGTGGACGCGGCTTGAGCTGCGAGAAACAAACTCCAATGTCATGCTCCGCGAAAGCGGGGCATCCAGTACTCGCCAGCCTTCGCTATAAGAGAGGTCTGTGAGTACTGGATCGCCCCGCCCCAGTGCGCAATTGCGCACAAGGCGGGCGATGACGGCTTAGGCCATGCGCACCGATCTCTTCGATTTCGAACTTCCTGCGACCAGCATCGCGCTGCGGCCTGCGAGCCCGCGCGATTCCGCGCGCATGCTGGTGGTGCAGCCGGATGGGGTACTGCGCGACCGAACCGTCGCCGAGTTGCCGCAATGGCTGGAGCCGGGCGACCAACTCATCGTCAACGACACCAAGGTAATTTCCGCCCAGCTCAAGGGCCGCCGCATCGGCCGCGAGACCGAGCCGATGATCGAGGCGACCCTGATCAAGCGACTCGACGGCTCGCGCTGGCAGGCGCTGGTCAAGCCGGCGAAGAAGCTCGCGCCCGGCGACGTCGTTCGCTTCGGCAACGAGGGCAAGGTCTGCCTGCTCGGCCATCTCGACGCCGAGGTCGAGGCCAAGGGCGAAGAGGGCGAAATCACGCTGTCGTTTTCGTTTCACGGTCCGGCGCTGGATCAGGCCATCGCCGATCTCGGCACGCCGCCGCTGCCGCCCTATATCGCCTCCAAACGCACGCCTGACGATCGCGATGCCGCCGACTATCAGACCATGTTCGCCGCAAACGAAGGAGCGGTCGCGGCGCCGACGGCGGGACTGCATTTCACGCCTGAGCTCGAGACGGCGTTGCGCCGCCACGGCGTCGAATTGCATCCGATAACGCTGCATGTCGGGGCAGGGACCTTCCTGCCGGTGAAGGTGGAGGAGACCTCCGAGCACAGGATGCACGCCGAATGGGGATCGATCTCGGCCGACACTGCGGCGGCGCTGAACGCGGCGCGCACCCAGGGCGGCCGCATCATAGCTGTCGGCACCACGTCGCTGCGGCTGTTGGAGAGTGCCACGGCCGAAGACGGCACCATTCAGCCGTTCGACGGCGAGACCTCGATCTTCATCACGCCGGGCTATCGCTTTCGTGCGGTCGATATCCTCATGACCAATTTCCACCTGCCGCGCTCGACGCTGTTCATGCTGGTGTCGGCGTTCTCCGGCCTCGATACGATGAAGCACGCCTATGCGCATGCAATCGCGGCCGGCTACCGGTTCTATTCCTACGGCGATGCCTGTTTGCTGTTCCGTGCGCGGGATTGAGGCAAAGCCGGGCGTCCTCGTGCTTGAAAAGAGGCCCGCCAATTGGGCGGGCAAAGGTTCAGGGAGGAAGCGCTCTGACAATAAAGCGCCAACGCCTGTCTTCTTGATTCGGCTGATGTCGCCAAGATCGTATAACTACCGTCTCTCGGCGCATCGATGCGCGGGAACAACAGGGGCCTTACATGAACTTTTCCGGCATTTTTGCGCGAATAGTCGCGCTGATCGGCGCCGCTGCGCTGCTGTGGCGCCGTCTGCAGGGATCCGTGCCTAAACCGGCCTGGGGCAACACGCCGGCAATTCCGGCGGCGAAGCCGCAAGGCGCGATCCCGACGCTGAAGATGCCGACGGCGCAGGGCTGGAGGGAGGGACAGAAGCCGACCGCGGCCCCCGGCCTCAAGGTCAACGCGTTTGCGTCAGGCCTGGACCATCCGCGCTGGATCAACGTGCTGCCCAATGGCGACGTTCTCATCGCCGAGGCGACGCAGATCCCGGGCCCCATCAGGACCGTGTTTCATTATGCGATGCAGGCGACGATGCGGCGCGCCGCGGCACTCGGCGTCAGCGCCAACCGCATCACGCTGTTGCGCGATCGCGACGGCGACGGCGTTGCGGAGGGGCGCGGGATCTTCATGGAGGGACTAAGCCAGCCGTTCGGCATGGCGCTGGTGGGCGACACCTTCTACGTCGGCAACACCGACGGCGTGGTCGCCTTTCCCTATGTCGCGGGCGCGGACCGCATCAGCGCCGAGGGGCGAAAACTCGTGGCGTTCAAGCCCGGCGGTCATTGGACGCGGAGCCTGCTGCCGAGCGCGGATGGCAAAAAGCTCTATGCCGGCGTCGGCTCGCTCAGCAACATCGCCGAGAGCGGCATGGAGGTCGAGCAAGGCCGCGCCGCGATCTATGAGCTCGATCTGGCGAATGGCACGAGCCGCATCTTTGCAAGCGGCCTGCGCAACGCTGTGGGTCTCGCCTGGGAGCCCAACACGGGCGTGCTCTGGACCGTGGTCAACGAGCGCGATGGGCTGGGTGACGAAACGCCGCCGGACTATCTGACCTCAGTGCGCGACGGCGGCTTCTACGGCTGGCCCTATTGCTACTGGGGGCAGACGGTGGACGATCGGGTGCCGCAGGATCCGGCAATGGTCGCCAAGGCAATCACGCCGGACTATGCGCTCGGCGGCCACACCGCCTCGCTCGGTCTGTGCTGGATGCCGGCAGGCACGCTGCCCGGTTTTCCTGACGGCATGGTGATCGGCCAGCACGGCTCCTGGAATCGCAGCACGCTGAGCGGCTACGCCGTCGTGTTCGTGCCGTTCGAGAACGGCCGGCCATCCGGTCCGGCGCGGGATATTCTGACGGGTTTCCTCGCGCCCGACGAGAAGGTCTCCTACGGACGACCGGTCGGCGTCACGCTCGGTCCCGACAGCTCGCTGCTGGTGGCTGATGATGTCGGCAACGTCATCTGGCGCGTGACGGGCGATCGAGGTGGCTGAGCCGGCTCGGCTCGTGGGCTGCGACCGCGGCTCCGGATCAATCCAGACGAGCCGCGACCCGGCTGCAGCGGAGTTCCTACCGATATCACCAATTGAAAGCTGGTGAGCTATTTCGGTGTTGAGGGCATGGCCGAGGAATGGTGGTCGACGATCAGCCAACGCTCGCCGTTCTTGACGTAAGTGAAACTGTAACGCGCGGGCAAGGTCTTCGCCTCGCCATCCCTGACATAGGAGAACGTGTAGTAGCCAGTGTTGATCGCCGCATTCCCGTACACGCGGACCAATTGATCGCCGAAGGCGACCTTCAGGCCGGGCAGAACCTTGAAGGCGTTCACGAAATAATCTTGTAGCGCCGCCCGATCGGAACGCACGGTCGGCGACAGCGTGCCCCAGAGCACGGCGTCGTCCGCATAGAGCGTCAAGACTTTTTCGGGATCGCCTCCGCCAATAGCTTGCCCCCATGCCGAGGCCGCTGCCGCTACCGCCGTTTTTGGTTCGACCAAAGCGCTGGAGCCAAAGGATAGCAGCACCATGCACAGGGCAAGCGCTGCACTAGCTGCTCTTGTAAATGATCGCATGACGCACTCCCTTGCGAATACGGCCAGATATGAGACGGCCTCTTGCAATGCGAGCGATTAGACTTGCGTGGTTTGGCGTCAGGTAATCGATGTCACCTGGGCTCATAAATTGAACTTGAACTGTCCCAACCTGGCTTGACCGTGTTTCGTGACCTCACACGAGTGAAACTACATCATCCGCGACCGGCGAACCATAAGTCAGAGCGGTTGACTTACCAGAGAGCAAAAGGTCGATGTCCCATTGGATCAAGATGGGCACTGATTGAGAAGTGCGTAGTGGCTTGCGCTTCCGAAGTGACCAGCGATGCCTACGTGGCGCGGGCGGTGGTCAGACGTCAATGCGGAATCCAAGATCGATCTCGGAAGCAGGTTGGCCGCCGCGCAGGCCCCAGTCTTCGGGAGGAGCCTCAATCAGAACGATCTTGATTTCACTCGCTGGCACTCCGAGGTCATGCAGATTGGCAACCAATGCCTGATAGAGCGACCTTTTCGCGTCCAGAGATCGCCCGGAAAACAGCACGACTTCGATGCGCGTGTACCGCTCAGATCGCCCGGTAGGAATAATCCTTCTATTCGCATCATACAGGTCCAGCACGATATCGCGGTCGTAATCGGGGATTTTCAGCGCAGAGAGGAGAGCATTCTGAACGGCTTCAAGAACGCTGGCCTCGCGGCCTCTCGCCCAGCTTCCTGTCGTGATCCGCGTGCTTGGCATGGTGGTCTTCCCAAATTCGTGTGCGTGTCGAAACAGCGTCGCGCGTCGTTAGCTGTATGGCGGGCCAAGCGAAGCGTGCCCACCATCGCGAGCCAGAGCGCTCGACGATGGGCACGGCGCAAGAGCGCCTTTGCCCACCCTCACATCATCTCGCCACTTCACGCCATCGCGCGCTGCGGCAGCAATTCCGCGATCTGAATCGCATTCAGCGCCGCGCCCTTGAGGAGCTGGTCGGCCGACACGAACATCGAGATCGAGTGGCCGGAAGCGTCGCTGAGATCCTTCCTGATACGACCGACGAGCACATCGTCCTGGCCTGACGCATCGATCGGCATCGGGAAATAGTTCTTCGCCCGGTCGTCGACGATTCTGACGCCTGGCGCCTTCGACAGGATCGCGCGCACTTCATCCTCGGTGATCGGCTTTTCGCATTCGAAGGTGATCACCTCGCAATGGGCGCGCAGCACCGGAACGCGGACGCAGGTGACGCCGATGGCGATCTTGTCGTCCTCGAAGATCTTGCGGGTCTCCTTGATCACCTTGGTCTCTTCGTCGTTGTAGCCGGTCTCGGGATCGATCGCCGTGTTGTGGCTGAAGACGTTGAACGCATAAGGCAGCGGGATCACCTTTGGCGTGAACGGCCGGCCGTCGAGATAGGCGCGAGTCGACTCCACGAGCTCTTCCATGGCGGCCGCACCTGCGCCGCTCGCCGCCTGATAGGTCGAGACGATCATGCGCTTGATGCGGTTCTGGCGGTGGATCGGCCACAGCGGCACCAGCGCTGTTATCGCCGAGCAGTTCGGATTGGCGATGATGCCCCTGTGGTCGCGGATGCGGCCCGCGTTGATCTCGGGGATCACCAGCGGCACGTTCAGGTGCATCCGGAACGCCGAGGAATTGTCGACCACGACCGCGCCGGCCTTCACGGCGGCGGGTGCGAACTTGCGCGAGATGCTGCCGCCGGCCGAGAACAGCGCGATGTCGACGCCCTCAAACGACTTTTCAGTGAGCTCCTCGATGATGATCTTCTCGCCGCGGAAATCGATGGTCTTGCCGGCCGAGCGGGCGCTCGCCAGCGCCTTGAGCTTGCCGACCGGAAAAGCGCGCCTGTCCATGGTGGCGATGAATTCGGCGCCGACCGCGCCGGTTACGCCGACGATGGCAACAACGGGTTGATAGCTCACGGGTCTGTCCTCTGGGTTAAGCATGTGTTTGCGGGCAATAAAAAAGCCCCGGTCCTTTTCAGGCGGGGCTTCGGTTCAGATAATGCGATCGTTCGACTACGCGCGCACGGCTCCCGAGCCCCCGGAGGGTGCTTTGGTTTTCGTGGTCGCTTTGGTCGAAGTCGTCATGGCGCGGACTTATGCGGCAGCTCGGGGCCGCCGTCAACGGCTTTTCGCCCCATCCGGGCTGCAATGGTGGCAGACGAGCTCCGTCATGGCCGCCTTGCGGCGCCAGGAGGCTCGAGGATCACCTCTTTCAGGTCGTTGCCACTCATGACGACGATCGCGAAACTCACCCGGCCGCGTTCGCGGATCAACCCGCCGCTGATAGCCTTGCCCGACGCCGCGTGCTCGGCAACGCGAACGGCATCTGCCAGGCGCTGCCGGATTGTCTTGAGTGCAACGAGGTTGCTGCGGTCCTCGGCGTCGAACTCCTTCAGGGGCAGTGCGGCTTCGCCGCCGACGATCTTGCCAGTCGTCGCGTCGATGGCGTGGTGCCAGATGCGGTCGTTGTGAAGAGTTTTGACGCGGTAGACCGGTGAATCCGGGGCACCGTCGAAGCTGACATCGGCCGTCGTCGCGCCGGCATGCAGGGCTTCCGCGATGGCCATCGCCTGGGTCAGCGAGACCGCCGACCCGCGGAAAAGCGCGAGCTCGCGGTCAACCGCCTGCTGGTCGGACGCGGCGCCATCCTCGGTCTCATTGCGAAGCGAGGCGGGTTCACCGGTCGGCGACGCGGTGGCATAGATCGGAGCAGGGAGGATGATCGCCACCAGGATTGCTGCAAGCAACGGTCTCCAAGATCTCGGCGCATGCATTGCGCAGTCTCCATCCATGAGCCTGTCTCTGCCGGCGGTTGGGCCGGATCGTCTCGAAGAAAGCGCGGCCGACCCTTTGGAGGCATACGGGTCGGCCGCGGAACGTCGCAAGTACCGTCGTTTTGCGACGATCGAAGCGGCGCGCGCCCCCGCTGGGACCACTGAAAGCGGAAACCGCACTTCGCTTGCAACAAAACCATACCGTATCGTTTTGTTTTGGTCAACGATGCTGCTGTGGCGTAACGCACGTGAAACGCGGTTCTCACGGAATTGTCAGCGGGAAGGGCGCCGCCGAATGGTTCCTTTGGGGGTGGACTGAACGCGGCTCGATGGCCCAAGCGCACCGGCCAGGAACAGCCTGATCGCCGAGCGCATGCGCTTCTCGGCGGATTTCATCTCCAGCGGCGTTCCGAACGTTGCCATCCGGTGCGCGTGACCGACGACCATGTCGAGAAAGACCTCAGCCGCGATGCGAGTATCCTCGACGTCCATGGCGCCTTGTGCGACCAAATGATCAAAGAAGCGCGCAGTCGTGGAAACCGCCTTCAACCAGCCCTCTTCCTTGCCAAGTTTGGCAATGTCGGGAAAGTTGATGGCCTGTGACGTCATCATGCGGCTGAACGCGACGGCATCGGGTCCGCAGGTGAACGTCAGCATCTCGCGCCCGACCTCTATCAGGCGCTGCTCGACCGAAATCTCCGAGGAACGCGTGAGCTGCCCCTCCGCCGCTTCAGCAAGCGGAGCAAGCCAGCGCGCAATCTCGCGCCTCAGTACCTCCGCAAACAGTCCGCGCTTGTCGCCGTAGCGCGAATAGACGGTGGGCTTGCTGACCCGGGCTGCTTCCGCGACCGCATCAAGCGAGGTCGCATCGTAGCCCCGGTCCAAGAAAAGGCGGGTGGCGACTTCGATCAGCCGCTGATCGCGCTCGATGGCGGCGCTCTTCGTCGGCCGGCCGCCACGCGACTTCGGGACGTCTCGTCTTGCTGGTCTGGCCTTGGTCGCAGTCAATCCCATGCCCATCGATTCCTGCGCATACTCGTCATTGTTCTATAACGCGCAGTAACAGGGGCGTCATCGCGAATCTGGCCGAACCCGCTCTCCGTTCCCTGGATGCTGCGCAGCGCGCCGCGTCTTGGCGGCGTGGTGCGCTGCTGATCCGGGGCCCACTAGCTTGGGATGGGTCCCGGCTCTGCGCCGCGTCACTTCGTGCCGCGTCGCGTCCGGGACACGGAGGATGAATGTCACGCGGCTGCTCGCCCATGCCCTCGCGCCGAATTGGC
Source organism: Bradyrhizobium sp. 157 (assembly GCF_023073815.1). NCBI lineage: Bacteria > Pseudomonadati > Pseudomonadota > Alphaproteobacteria > Hyphomicrobiales > Nitrobacteraceae > Bradyrhizobium > Bradyrhizobium sp. 157. The sequence continues at coordinate 20,565 of NZ_JADPKF010000012.1, forward strand.
CATATCGCCAACGGTCTCGGCAGGTGGTCGTTCCGCTCCAAAGCGGCTCATGGAAGCGTCGAGGTCCAGGCGCGGCCCGATGCAGCCTTCTCATAGCCATACCAATAAAGGGCGCGCATATAGGCGGTATCGAATCCCTCTGAGGGCGACGCGGGATAGTCGCGCTCAATATAGGACAGATGGAAGCCCCACCGATTGCGCTTGGCGAAATCGTATGTCGAGAAGATAACCGAGCGCGTCTGGGATTGGGTGATCGACGACAGGCTGCGAGAGGCGACATCGATCGTGCTGTTGGACACGAGCTCGAAAGTTCGTTCGAGCTTCTTGTTGACGAGGATGTAGATGTTCATCCGGCTGTTTCCGGGCAGACGTCCCTGGAGGAGCAGGGCATCCGGCAGCGTCAGGACCGGAGCAGTCACGCCGCCGTCAACATGCATCTCCTCAAAGCGCCGGCCCTGACCCTCGGCTTCGATCAGGATGGGCGGAAAGACCAGGGGAATGCTGGCGGAGGCCGCCATCACGTCGCGAAACAGGCGCAGCGCCTCGGGCGAACCGATCGCGGCGATTTTCCCCATGTCCCAAACGACCGTGCGTTGGGTGTCGAGATCCGTCGTCACCACGAGCAGTTTTCGGCCCTTGGCATTTTCGCGTGCAACGGCGGCCAGGATCTCCGGCCCGACATAGCGGGCCACCAGCTCGCGCAGTCGCGTATTGCCGAACAGGCCGGATCCGAACAGCACGCGAATGATGCTGGGATCAGCGAGCAGGCTCTCCGCTATGCCGCTGGTGTAGACCTCGCTCAACGTGCCATCATATTGGGACCCGAGAAACGCGAAAGGCGCAATCAGCCCGCCGGTGCTTACGCCTGAGACGACCGAGAAGGTCGGGCGGGTGCCGGCTGCGGTCCAGCCGTTCAACACGCCCACGCCATAGGCGCCATCGGCGCCGCCGCCGGAGAGCGCGAGATAGGTCCTGGTTGAGGAGAGATCGTCTTTCTCGAAACGGAATTTTGTGACGGGTTCGTCGGTGTAGCGCCGCAGGCCGTCGATATCGAGCACGCGGGAGCCAGAGGCATCCGCAGCGCTGTAGGGCGTCCGCGGCAGGGACGTGCAGGCGGCCAGCGCGAGGCTGCACAGCAAGACGGCTGACCTGAACAGGCGTGAGGCTGCCCTCCTGATCCGGCCGTCGGAGAGGATTGATCCAGTCAGGAAAGAGATGGAGGGCATTCGCCGTCAGTCACCGTACACGCACTTGCCGCCGCCGGACTCATCGGCCGCGGCGCCCCCTGTTTATAAAACGATACGGTATCGTTTATTTAACAAGAAGGGCACGGCGGCTCAATTGTGTCCGGCGTGGGGCACGGACTGCTCAGAACGCGCACAGGGCGGTTGATTGGCCGTTCCCGGCACGTAATAAGCAGCGCCATGAGTCTTCCCAATCATTTCGAATTGCTCGCTACCAATGGCGCAGCCCGCACCGGCCGCCTGACCACGCCGCACGGCGTGGTCCGCACACCCGCCTTTATGCCGGTGGGCACGGCGGGGGCGATGAAGGGCATGCACTGGCGCGAGGTACGCGATGCCGGCGCCGATATCGTGCTCGGCAACACCTATCATTTGATGCTGCGGCCAGGCGCCGAGCGGATCGCGGCGCTCGGAGGCTTGCAAGCCTTCACCGGGTGGAACGGGCCGATGCTGACAGATTCCGGCGGCTTCCAGGTGATGTCGCTATCGGACCTGCGCAAGGTAAGCGAAAAGGCCGTGACGTTTCGCTCGCATATCGACGGCGCCAAGGTCGAGCTGTCGCCGGAGCGTTCGATCGAGGTGCAGCGGCTGCTTGGGTCCGACATCGCCATGCAGATGGATGAGTGCGTGCGGCTTTCGCCGGACCGCAGTAACCACAGCATTACGGACATCGAGCGCGCGATGCGGTTATCGTTGCGCTGGGCGGAGCGCAGCAAGCGGGCGTTCGAGAGCGCGCCAGAAGGCTACATGCTGTTCGGCATCGTGCAGGGCGGCGACATTCCCGAGATGCGCCACATCAGCGCGCGCGAGCTGGTCGACATAGGTTTCCACGGCTACGCGATCGGCGGGCTTGCAGTGGGTGAGCCGCAGTCGGTGATGCTTGCGATGATCGAGGAAACGGCACCGGCGCTGCCTGCGGATCGTCCGCGCTATTTGATGGGTGTCGGCACGCCCGAGGATCTGCTGGAAGCAGTGGCGCGCGGCATCGACATGTTCGATTGCGTGATGCCGACAAGGAACGGGCGCCACGGCATGGCGTTCACCCGCTTCGGCCAGATCAATCTGCGGAACGCCCGCCACGCCGACGATCCGCGGCCGCTCGACGAGGAAAGCGAATGGCCGTCGGCGCGCAACATTTCGCGCGCCTATTTGCATCATCTGGTGAGGTCAGGAGAGACGCTCGGCGCGATGCTGCTGTCGGAAATCAACGTGGCCTATTACCAGCACCTGATGCAGGGCATGCGCGACGCAATCGCGAGCGGAACGTTCGAGACGTTCCAAAACAAAACGCGCGCCGGTTGGGCGAAGGGCGATATACCGCCGCGCTAGGGCGCGGATTCGCGAGGGCTAACTCGATTGTCAAGTTGAAGTCGCTGGTGCGGACCTTCGGCCAAGCAGGATGATCGCAACGGCGAGAAACTGAACCATCGCGATGAGTGCGAACGGCAATTGATAATTGGCCGTCGTGTCACGTATGGCGCCAATGATTGCCGGCGCGAATGCAAATACCCCCTGGTTGATTGCGATGATTAGTGCCACTGCGGTGCCGACATCCTCGCGTTCGAATTCCTTCTGCACGATCAATGGCGGGAGTGACGTCAGATTGCCGATGCCGAGACCGAAGAGAACGCAGCCGAGCGTAAGACCCACCCATCCAGTACTGAAAATCAGCAATAGGACGCCGCCAATCTGCACGGCAAAGTTGATCGCAGCCGCCAAACGGCGATCATGCTCACCGATCCATTTGCCAGTCAGGGTCCGGCCTATGATGGCGCATATCGTAGCCAGGCTCACAAGAGACCCTGCGTAGCTAATTCCAAGGTCCGGCGTCAGACGAGCTACCAGGTGCGCCAGCAGGCCGATCTGTGCGAACAGGCCAAGCGAGAAGGCGGCCGAAATCGTGATGAAACGTGAGGTTCGAATGATCTCAGTGCGAGTTCGTCTCGGCTTTGGGCTCGGTGCTGCCTGATGCGATGCGGCGCCGTCCGGCGCCAGGCCCATTTCGCCGGGCGATCTCGCCAAGAACCTGACGCAGAGATATGCAACCGCGGCCACCATGCAGCCTCCGACGAGGAGCGCTGCTGATGGGAAGCCGATCGATCGTATCAGGTAGACCCATATCGGCACGAACAGCACGCCGCCGACGCTGGCGCCATTGAATGCAAGGGCGATCGCCATCGGCCGGTCGCGATCGAACCATTTTGCCACGATGGCGTTCAGCGCTGCTCCGCTCGTCATGGCCCAACCAGCCCCGCTCGGGATAGCCGCGACGAACAACTGCCACGGCTCGCGTGCGCCGGACCAAAAAATCAGGCCTGTCGCCGTTGCGACCGCTCCAATGAACGTCGTTACAGCGATCCCCAGTCGGCGATGAATCTCCGGCAGGTACGCTATGATGATTGCGCTGACCAAGAAGTGAGCCGTGATAGCCATTGAAATCTTCGAGATGGGCCAGCCTCGCGATTCGTGTAGCGACTGGAGAAATACCGAAGGACCGTAGAACCCGATGCCCCAGGCGAACACAGCGATCGCAAACGCCGACCAGGCAACCGACCATCCAAAGAACCGGCTCGCCGCGACCATTGTCTCTGTTCTCCCTAAACATAAGATGAGCACGACCTAGCATCAGGAGCGCGCAATGGCTCGCCGCAAACGGACTCCGTCGTCGGCAAGGGCCGAGCTTGGCAATCTGGATGTCGCAGTTTGCGAGCGGGCTCGCGTCACGCGTGATCGACGGTTTGACGGCCGGTTCTTTTCTGGTGTCCGGACAACGCGCATTTACTGCCGTCCGGTCTGTCCGGTTCGCCCGGCGAAGGCGGAGAACGTGTCCTTTTATCCGTCTGCAGCGGCGGCGGAGCGCGCCGGATTTCGGCCGTGCCTGCGGTGCCGGCCGGAGACGGCGCCGTTCTCTCCGGCATGGAAGGGCTCATTGGCGACGGTCGAACGCGCGATGCGACTCATCGCCAAGGGGGCACTCGATGGGGCGCCTGTTGAAGCGCTCGCGGCCAGCCTTGGCGTCGGGGCGCGGCATCTATGCCGATTGTTCGACAGGCATCTCGGCGCCAGCCCAGGCCAGGTTGCCAAGACCGCACGGGTGCAGCGGGCGAAGCGACTTTTAGATGATACCGAACTGCCGATGACCGAGATTGCGTTGCTGGCTGGTTTTCGCAGCCTGCGCCGCTTCAATGCGGTCTTTGCGGAGGTGTACAAGCGGCCCCCGAGTGAAATTCGGCGGGCGCAGCGGAACGTTTAAAAACTTCAGGATCTATGCCCCATGGTCGCACTTCGCGCCGCACCGATCGGTTGGGCGGCTTCGAGGCATTCCAAAACCAAACGCGCGCCGGTTGGGCGCGCGGTGATATTGCTCCACGATAGTTTGAGTCAATTGCAGGCGAACCTCTTGACCGAATGCTTGGTCACGAAACCGTAACCGCAGGTGTCGCAGGTCCAGAGATAGCTGATCACGTTGTCGTTGAGGTAGGCTGACGCTTCCGCTGCTACCATGGTGTCGGCACACACAGGGCACGTCGGCAGATCACATCCACGCGGATCTGGTCCAAGCGGCACGGTCGACCGGACTTCAGCAAAAGCTGGCATCGTGACCTCCTAGCGATCTGAACCTCTGGCTCAGCTCACTACGAAAGTATACACCAAAATCTTTGACGATGTGGCAACACAAATGCGTTCATTTCGCGATATTTAGTGACGTTCTTGTTTTGCAATGCAGCGAATTCTTCAGCGCGTTGATTTCACCTTGCGCATCAATGCTAGCGCCTCCTAAGTAGGAACAGCCGCCAATTCCCCGCACATAGTCGTCACAGGAGTGTTGAGATGGATGCGTCGTCAGCCGCGAGTGCAGTGCAACGTCCGGGGCGGGGACGGGTCTTCGACTCCATAGTCGACGCGATCGGTGACACGCCGATCGTCCGCTTGCGTAAATTGCCGGAGGCGCATGGTGTTAGCGCAACCATTCTGGCCAAGCTCGAATATTTCAATCCCGCCGCGAGCGTGAAAGATCGCATCGGCGCGGCGATGGTGATTGCGATGGAAAAGGCCGGCGTGATCAACGCCGACACCGTGCTGATCGAGCCGACCTCCGGCAATACCGGCATTGCGCTGGCGTTTGTCGCGGCATCGCGCGGCTACCGGCTCAAGCTGGTGATGCCGGAATCGATGTCGATCGAACGGCGCAAGATGCTGGCGTTCCTCGGCGCCGAGATCATCCTGACGCCCGCCGCGCAGGGCATGAAGGGCTCGATCGCAACCGCTGAGGAACTGGTGCGGACCACGCCGAACGCCGTGATGCCGCAGCAGTTCAAGAACCTCGCTAACCCCGAAATTCACCGCCGCACCACAGCGGAAGAGATATGGAATGACACCGGCGGCAATATCGATTTCTTCGTCGCCGGCGTCGGTACCGGCGGCACCATCACCGGCGTCGGTCAGGTGCTGAAACCGCGCAAGCCGTCTTTGCGGATCGTTGCCGTCGAGCCGGAGGAAAGCCCGGTGCTGGGCGGCGGTCAGCATACGCCGCACAAGATCCAGGGCATTGGCGCCGGCTTCGTGCCGGACATTCTGGATCGCTCTGTGATCGATGAGATCGTCAGGGTCGACGGCCCGACGGCGATCGAAATCTCGCGTGCGCTGGCGCGCATGGAAGGCATTCCCGGCGGCATCTCCTCAGGCGCTGCGATCGCGGCGGCGCTTGCGATCGGCAAGCGTCCCGAGAGCGCCGGCAAGACCATTTTGGCTGTCGTGCCGTCATTCTCCGAACGGTATTTGTCGACGGCCTTGTTTGAAGGAATTTAGCGATGGCGGACCAGCCGCGGCGGCCGAGAACCCTAAACGATGCGCGCACCGAAGCCGAGGCCGCATTCAAGCGCGCGACCGCCAAGGTGGCGCAAGCACCGGCCAAACAAGCCGCCATTCCCGGCGCGCGCGAGCAGGTCACACTGCGGATCGATCAGGATGTGCTGGAATGGTTTCAGGAGGGTGGTCCAGGTTGGCAGGATCGCATCAACGAGGCGCTGCGAAAGGCTGCAGGCAAATAGAACGCTCTTAGAGCATGATGAAATTGAGTTTGATTGCGACCACGAAGAAGGTGCGCTCCCTCTCCCGCTTGCGGGGGAGGGCTGGGGTGGGTGTCTCCGCGGGCGACACTGCCCGAGTGGAGAGAGCCCCCACCCGGCGCTTCGCGCCGACCTCCCCCGCAAGCGGGAGAGGTAAAGCGCGTCTGCGGCCAAATCGATCTAACCAAAAATCACTATTGCTCGAGGCTGCATTGATCTGCGGCATGCAAAATGAAAAGGCCCGGGATGATCCCGGGCCTTTTTGGCAGATGGGTCGCTTGCCGTCAGCGCAGCATGCCGCCGACGACGCCGCCGATGAAGCGTCCGGCACCGGCCGGATCGGGGCCGGGGTTGCTGTACTGGCGCTGCGGCGGGGGCTGCTGCGGCTGCGCTTGAGGCTGCGCCTGAACGGTGCTGGGGGCGCGGCGCTTGGGAGCGGGACGCTCCTCATCGGAACTCGCAGTCGGTGCGGCCGCCACGATCTCCGTCAGCAGCGCCTTGTGCTGCAGCCTGTTCAGATAGCCGCTCTTCGGATAGCCACGCGCCGCTTGCCAGCGCGTGATCACGGCGCGCGTCGGGGCGTCGAACTGGCCGGTGACCTTGGTATCGAAACCGAGCCCGTTGAGGCGGCGCTGCACGTCGCGGCGCTGGCCTTTGTCGAGGCCGATCTGGTCCTCGGTGGTCTGGTTTGCTTCTTCCTTGAAGGTCGCGGGATCGATGCCCGTGCTCAGGTTGCGGGTCGCATCCTTTGCGCCGCTCTCGAGCGAGGCAATCCGCGACAGCGCCAGCGAGCGGAACTGACCGTTAGGATAGTTGGTCAGGTAGGCGTTGAACTCTTCCGGCTTGTTGGAATCCTTGATCGAGCGCCAGAACTCCAGTTCGACGTCGGACCCCGGCTTTGCACCTGACGCCGGTGCTGCAGCCGCCACGGCGCCGGGCGCGGGCGCGCCGTTCAGGTAGACCGCGCCGATCAGGTTGGTATGACCCCAGGGGAGCTGACCCTTGTTGGTCTCTTCGTTGACCTGGGCACGGACCTTGGTCATCGCCTGCTGGATCTCGACGCCGGGCTGGGTGAGGTTGGCGAGCAGGGCGCGCGTGAACGGGCTGTTGCCGCCTTCCTGGCCGTCGAGCGCGGTCTGGCCCGGGCCGGTCGCAAACGCGATCAGCGTGCCTTCGCCAGACTTCATTTCGGCCAGACCGGTCTGCACATTGACGCTGCGGGTGGCGGAGTTCGACTTGATCTTGGCTGCGAACGGATTGTCGCGGCAGGCGTCAAGGAACACCAGCTTGACCTTGGCATCGCCCATGGTCTGCTCGAGGGTGAGGTCGATATTGATCGCGGCGCCAAGCTTGACGTCCATTTCGGACTTGATGTCGGCGTCGATCGGCAACAGGTAGTTGGTGCCGGAGATCGCAATGCCGTGGCCGGCATAGAAGAACAGCGCGACGTCGGCGCCTTGCGCCTTCTTGCCGAAGTCGAGCAGACGTTCGGTCATCTTGTCGCGCGTGAGATTGGAACCTTCGACCACCTCGAATCCGACATTGCGCAGCGCGGCGGCCATCGCCTTGGCATCGACCGACGGGTTCGGCAGCGGTGCAACGTTCTTGTAGGTGCCGTTGCCGACGACGAAAGCGACGCGCTTTTCGGCTTGAGCGGTTCCGGCCGCAAAGGCCATGCATATGACGGACAAAATGAGCGTTGGGTAACGCATATGAAATCCCCCTGCAGAATCAACAAAGGCTTTGGCTGTAACGCTGGCTGGACATTACAAATATCGCCCGCTTCGCACCACAAAAAAGCAGCCGAACGGCCAAATCTGGAGCCATCCGTTACCGTCGCGACACGCGGCGTAGCGTGATCTAGATCACAGCCCGGGAAATAAACTTCAGCCTTGCACGCGCGTAGGCGAAGGATTCGGTTTCAGGTTCAACAGATTGCCAGTGAGGATCAGCGCCGCGCCGAGCACGGTGAATGCATCCAGCCGTTCCGAATAGATCAGCCAGCCGGCGGCGGCGCTTAAAGGAACGCGCAGAAAATCCATCGGGATCACCACGGTGGCATCCGCGTGCAGCATGGCGCGCGCCATGCAGTAGTGGGAAAACGTGCCGCAAAACGCGATTACCACCACCCAGCCCCAGAGGTGGGCGGGCGGCCATGTCCAGACGTAGAGCGCGGGGAAGAGACCGGCCGCCGACTGTACCACCCGCATCCAGAACAGGATCGAGAGTGTCTGCTCGGTCCGGGTCAGCGACTTGACCATCGCCACCGAAACGCCGAACCCGACCGCGGCTGCCAGTGCGATCAACTGCCCGGGATTGATCTCGCTTGCAGCGGGGCGACGATCACGAAGACGCCGACGATTCCGAGCACGATCGCGGCAATCTTCCAGGGTGTCATCCGCTCGCCGAGAAACGTCGCGGCCAGGATCGCAGTCCAGATCGGCATGGTGAATTCAGTCGCCACCACCTGACCGAGGGGGATCAGCGTCAGCGCAAGGAACCAGCCTAGCTGCGCGCCGTAGTGAATGAGGTTGCGCGCAACGTGCTGCGGCAGCCGCGCCGTCTTCATCATGGCAAATCCGCCCCTGGCGCGGATCAGCGGGTACAGCATCAGGAAGCCGAGGACCGAGCGCATCTCCATGAGCTGGAACACGTTGATCTCGCGCGCCGCTTCGCGTCCGGCGATCGCGATGATCAGCATCAGGGTCAGCCAGCCGGCCATCCACAGCGCGGCCAGGGTTTTTGAGGGTGTGCGGTCCATTCGCGGGGAGATCGTTGAGGGCAGGCCGGTATCGGCGAGCGCGCCACGATTTGCAACGCGCAAATGCGCGGGGGCAGCGATGCACGCCTTCGCAATTTCGCTGTGGGAGCGGCTCCCGGTTCAGTGCTAAGAGCGGCGGTCTCAAGGGAGGACTTACGCATGCGCATCTTGCAACCGGCCGAATGGTCGAAACCCCGCGGCTTCTCGCATGGTGTCGAGGTCGATGGTCCCGGCAAATGGATCGTGCTGGCCGGCCAGACCGGCGGTGACGAGAAGGGCGACTATGCTCCCGACATGGCCGCGCAGGTCGGCAGGGCGCTCAAGCGTATCGTCAAGCTGCTTGGCGAAGCAGGCGCCGGCCCAGAGCACATCGTGCGCCTGACCTGGTACCTGACCAGCCGCAGCGAATACGAGGCCGCAGGTCCCGGCATCGGTGCGGCCTGGAAGGAAACACTGGGGCGCAATTTTCCGCCGTCGACGCTGCTCTACATCGACGGCTTGGTCGACGTCAGGGCGAAGGTCGAAATCGAAGTCACCGCCTTCGTGCCCAAGGCGTAACCAGACACCACAACTGCCGCACGGGCGCTGTTTGTTTGATCAGGCGCGCCGGAAAAGACAAAAGGATACCGTGAGCCAATGACCACTACTCGATCGACTTCTGCAGATTTCGTGACCGCCTTCGCAACCGGCTGGCCCGAGCACCAGCCCGACATCATGGTGTTGTCGCTGACCACCCACCGCGGCGTGCAGGATTTTGCGTTCAACAAGGAGCAGGCCTTGCTGATCGCCAAGACGATCAAGGAGACCGCGGCGAAGCTCGAGAAGCCGAAGACGAGTTAAGAGCGCGAATAATCGCTCGCCGTCATACCCCGCGAAAGCGGGGTATCCAGTACGCTGCGGACCATCGAGTTATCCCGAATATCTCTGGACTATTGGATTACCCGCCGGAGCTTGTCATCGGGCAGCGCATTCGCGCGACCCGTTGGCCGGCGACGACAGGGTGGCGGTGCGGGTTGACCTACTTCGACAGCGAAATACTGGCAGCGCGGAACTGGCTGTCGGCCCTCATGGCGATCTGCTGCTTGTTGCCGGTCGTCTTCAGCGAGATATTGGCGGTGAATCCGGCCGCCTGAGCGATCACCTGGAAACTGCCGCTAGCCCCGCGGCCCTGGATGCTGCCGCCGATATTCCGGCTGGTTTCGGTCCAGGTGCCGCTGACTTCGCCGCCGGCTGCGACCACCGCCGCTTGCAGGTTGAACCTGTAGGCGTCGCTGGCGCAGGTGAGGACCATTTCCATGCTGGCCCCGCTCACCTTGTAAGTGGAGCGGCAGCGGATCCGCTCGCTCGAACCGTCGTCCAAGGTCACCGTGCCGGGACCGGACCATGTGCCGGCCATGCCGGCGAACGTACTGGACTGAGCGTAGCTCGTGGAAGCGGCCAACACCGTCGTAAAAAGTGCCGTCATAAAAAAAGCGACGGCTGCGAATGTCAGCCGCCGCGCTTGGGCAGAAAATTCAAAAGTCTGGCTTGCCTTACTGACGGGACGCTTCCCATCGACCGCTACATGCGACACCAGCTGAAGCCCCATTCCATTTCCCCGATCCGGAGTTGCCACTGAGTTGACCGTTCGCATATGCACCATTGATCGAGACTCGCACAAGTCCCCCGCTGCCGACGCTGCCAGAGACGGGACCGCCCGAAATCTTGCCGCCGGTGACATTCACGGTCGAGGTAGTCTGCGCATCGCAGTTGCCCGTCTTTGTGACAACGGTGACCTGCCAAAGGCCGTCATAGGGGGACTGGGCGGAGGCGGGAGCGGTGGCGCAGGTGGCGGCGGAAGCAAGCAACGAAACAAACAACAGGTTGTGAATGCGATTGGAGCGCATGGATCAAGTCCCCGAAATGTGTGTGATGGCTTGCCTTATCTGGTCACAATGTGTCCAAACTTGGGTGCGCCGCAACACTGTGGAAAGTTCCCGCGATCTCAAACACATCAAGGTGAATCCAGTTCCGGCCGGGAACGAAAATTCGCAGTTTAGTCTCGTTTGCGACCTATTTGCAGTCTGAACGGTATTAAAGTAGTGATCAATGCTTAGCGTCGGGCAGGCTCGGCGCTTGGGTGGCGAACTCCTCTTCCTGCGGTGTCGCAGGAAGGTTGTTGTGGGTCTTGGCGTGGAAGATGACGTCAGCGAGCAGTTTCTGGCCCAGCGGGGCCAGCGCTCGCTCCCAGAGCTCGCGCGCGGTCTCTCCCTTCTTGACGAACACCCACTCCTGCGCGGCGATGGCACCGGCATCCATCCGGTCGGCGAGGTGGTAGACGGTACCGCCGGCGATCGGATCGCCTTCCTTGATGGTCCATTCGACGGCGGCGATGCCGCGGTGCCGGGGCAGGAGCGAGGGGTGATAGCCGATGCCGCCGAGTTTGGTGGTGGCCAGCGCTTCCCTGGTGACGCGGGCATGGCTGTGCGCGGTTACGATCAGGTCGGTACCGGGCCCGATTTCCGATGCGAGCACCCGTTTCGGATGGGCCTGCACGACGACCTCGATCCCGGCGGCCCGCGCGGTGGCGGCAAGCCGGTCCTCGCCATCGTGGACGACAACGCGGATGATATCGACCCCGTGTTGGCGCAGCGTGTTGAATGTCGTCACGCCAAAATGGCGGGAACCGACCAGGGTAATCCGCATGTGTTCCGTCCGTCGTTAATCAGGCCGATATGCCGATAGCACACGATGCCGGTCTGTTTCGATGCTCGCCAACCGGCTCGCGGGTTATCAACAGGGCGGACCGGCTGAGCACAGGCGGAGCGGCAGGCGCCTAATCCTGTTGCCTTACCATGACAGGATCCGCAGTCCTGGCCTGAAATGGGGCGAGGCCGGTGATCGGGCCGGCGCGGGCTGTTGTTCAGCCACCCTTTGCAGGCACACCCGCAAGTCGGCGCTGCACTGCTTCATCTGGTTGCGCAGCTCGCGCCGGGCGAAGGTGGTGAGGGTGGGATCGCCAAGCTGCTGCCAGGCAGCGCGCAGCCATTGCTGCAGGGCGCGGATATCGGAATCGAGCGCTTCGGGCTGGTTCATGCCGCCGGAACCTCAAAACGTGATCGCGCTTTGATTAGGACTGATTCTCCCGCCGACGCTACTCCGTAACAGGGCGGACAGCACGAAGGGCTCGCCTGGAAGCTGGGGAACGCGCGCCCTACATGTTCGTTGGATGGAGGCCTCCTGGAGAGACCTCGATGTCCCGCAATTTGGCGCTTGTTCTCTTCGTGGCGCTTGGCCTGATTGTCCCGGCAAAGGCATTCGCACAACTGACGCCGCCAGCCGGCTCGGCTGGCGCGGGGAATTCGCCGATATCGGGCGTGCCGTTCGGACCGGCCAACCCCAGGGCGCTCTCCGATCCCAGCGGCATCGGCAATGCCGCGAACGTGCCACCGCTCCGCCCCAACCCGCCGCCGCCGGCCGTCTCCTACGGCTCAGTCGAGGCGCCGCGCGCACGTGTCGTGACGCCGCCATATCCAACCGCCTCGCAGCGGATCGTCAGTGCGCGCAAGGCCCGCCCGCGCAAGCCGCCGGTGCGCCCGCGGGGGCGGCCCGAGGTGAGTTCGTTCACCGGGATCTGCCGCGGGTGCTAGCGATCAAATTCCGATCCATCCTGCGGGACACGAGGCGCGCCGGAAGACTGATATTCTGCGCCCGGCCACAGCTAGGAACAAATTTTCTCTTGCCGGATTTGTCCAAGGTCAAACGCTCAGCGGTCGTGCGTGCTGGTCCCTCCATGTACCGACACCGAGTATTGTGCAACGCAAAATTGCCCTTTGGCGGGGATGGCGGGAATGAACATCCAGCAACGGACGGCCAAGACTCTCTCCCAGCCAGGCCGGTCCGCCCCGCTGGGCGTGCCTCATCTGCCTCGCGATGAATGTCGGCAGGCGCACGAAGACAGGCTGGCTGTCACCTACGAACATGTCGGCGTTGGCATCGTCGAGATCGACGAGGCTGGGCGGATGCTGCGCGTCAACCAGAAGCTCTGCGAACTGATGGGACACGAAGCGGCGGACCTGCTCGGCCGCTCCATCTTTGACGAGACCTCGCCGCAGGACGTCGCACATGATCTCGCGCAGTTCAGGCGACAGATCACGGGCGACATCGATCGCTACACCATCGAAAAACGAATCGTGCGCAAGGACGGCTCATCTTTCTGGGCGGAGGTTACGTCCGCAAGCGTCCGCGATGCATTGGGAAACTTCCTTTACGCGGTGCGCGTTCAGCATGACATCAGCGCCCGCAAGGAAACTGAATTTGCGCTGGCGCGCCGCAGCGAGGAGCAGGGGGCCCTGTTCGAGTTCTCCGAAAAACTGCAATACGCTACGTCGCTTTCGGATGTTTACGACACCGCCCTGGACGCCATCCTCGCGGCGCTCGCCTGCGATCGCGCTTCCATTCTCCTGTTCGACGAGCGCGGGGTGATGCGTTTCGTCGGATGGCGGGGCCTGTCGGACGGGTACCGGCAGGCTGTTGAAGGTCATTCGCCATGGGCGAAGGATGAAAGAAATCCGCGTCCGGTCTGTTTCGAGGACATTGGCGCTTCCGGCCTGTCTGATTCCCTCAAGGAAACGATTGCACGGGAAAAGATCGCGGCCGTCGCCTTTATTCCGATCCTGATCGGCGGCCGGCTCGCCGGAAAATTCATGGCCTATTACGACAGCCCGCATCGCTTCACCGATCCGGGGGTCGATGTCGCGCTGACGCTGGCCCGGCAGCTCGGCTTCGGCATTGCCAAGTTGAGGGCGGAGGAGGCGCGCTCGGCCGCCGAACAGAGCGCACAGCAGCTTGTGTCCATTGTCGAGTCCTCCGACGATGCGATCATCAGCAAGGATCTCAACGGGATCATCAGGACCTGGAATTCCGGCGCTGAGCGGCTGTTCGGCTATAACGCCGGCGAGGTCGTCGGTAAACCCGTGACCATTCTGTTTCCGCCGGGACGCGAAGACGAGGAGCCCGGGATCCTGGCCCGCATCCGGCGCGGCGAGCGCATCCACCATTACGAAACGGTTCGCCGGCGGAAGGACGGGAGACTTCTGGACATCTCCCTGACCGTCTCGCCCGTGCGCGACGGCACAGGGTCCATCATCGGCGCATCAAAGATCGCCCGCGACATCACCGATCGCAAGGAGGCCGAACGCAAGCTCCAGGAGAGCGAACTGCGTCTCAAGGAACTGCTCGCGGCGATTCCAGCCGCCATCTACACAACGGACGCGCAGGGAAAGATTACCTACTTTAATGAAGCGGCGGTGGAATTCTCAGGTCGGACGCCCGTGCTCGGCACTGACGAATGGTGCGTCACGTGGAAGCTGTTCATGCCGGACGGCACGCCGCTTCCGCACGACCAGTGTCCGATGGCGGTTGCGCTGAAAGAAGGACGCGCGGTGCGTGGCGCCGAAGCGGTCGCCGAGCGGCCGGACGGGACGCGGGTGCCCTTCATTCCGTTCCCGACGCCGCTGCGGGACTCTTCTGGCAAGGTCACCGGCGCCATCAACATGCTCGTGGATATCAGCGAGCGGCGGCAGGCGGAGACCCAGCAGCGGCTTCTGCTCGATGAGCTCAACCACCGCACCAAGAACAATATACAGATGCTGCAAGCGTTGCTGTTTTCCGCAGCCAGGACCGCGCACAGCGATGAGGCGCGGAAAGTCCTGAACGAAGCCAGTGCGCGGATCGCGGCCATGGCGGCGGCGCAGCGCGTGCTGTACGGCCGAAGCGATGCAAGCCGGTTTGATGCGGAAGAATTTCTGCCGGCGGTCTGTCAAACGATCCGGCAGTTGCTGCCGCCGGATGCACGAATTGAATGTGGCGAAGCGCGCGGCGTGCTTTCCAACGACGTGGCGATGCCGCTCGCGCTGATATTGAACGAGCTGCTGACGAATGCGGTGAAGCACGGCATCAAGGATCACGCGAGGCAGGGCGTCCGGGTCAGCCTGACCGAGCATGACGGACGGCTGGCGCTCTGCGTCGAGGATGACGGCGAGGGGTTCGACCTCGAGGCCGTGCGCAAGACCTCGTCCGGGCTCCAGCTCGTACTCGGCCTCGCACGCCAGCTCCACGGAACGCTTCACGTCACGAAAAGCCCTTCGCGGGCGTGCCTCGATTTCCCTGCTGCCAAGAGCTAGGCCGGTGATCGATGACGACGCCCCACCAGAACGTAGGGAATGTTGCGTTGCCATCCGCGCCGGACCGGAATTCGTTGCCACCTGCTGAAGAAACCCGCCGCATGGAAGGGAAGCAGGGTCCGCTGCGGGTTCTTGTCGTCGAGGATGATTTCCTGATCGCCATGCAATCCGAAGTCGCACTGACGGCTGCCGGCTTTGAGGTTGTCGGTCCGGCCACGACCGCCGAGGAAGCCGTCGCGCTCGCCGGCGAGGCCCAACCGACGCTTGCCGTGATGGATATTCGCCTGGCCAGCACCCGCGACGGTATCGACGCGGCACGGCAACTCTATCAGGACTTCGCTATTCGCTGCATCTTTGCGACCGCGCACGACGATGTGCACACGCGCGGGCGCGCCGAGCCCTACGCCCCGCTCGGATGGCTGCCGAAGCCGTACACCACGGCGTCGCTGGTATCGGTGGTCATCGAGGCGCTCGCGCTGTTGCGCCGGTCTTAGCGGAGGCGTTGCGCGATGCTCAGTCCTGATAATAGTAGCGGCGACCTTCATATCCGCCGCCGTAATGACGTTGGCGCCCCGCCTGAAACTGCGGCGGCACCGTTCCGTTCGGGTAGCATTGACCGTCGCGGATATCGAGATCTGCGCCGTGACCACACCGAACAGGGTAGCGGCCGCCGCCATAGTAGCCGTCGCCGTGATGGTAACGCGGATACTGTCTTGCGGCCTGATCCTGTGGATGCAGATAGCCGTTCGGGTAGCAGAGGCCATCGCGCGCGCTCAAATCCCAACCATGGCCGCATGGAGGGGGATGGGCAGGTACGCGGTATTGCACGGCTTGAGGCAGGACAGGTTCAGCAGCGCTCCCGGGCGTCATGCTCAAGTGAGCGGCCAGTGCTGCGGCGGCAATGCTGACGATCATTGGTTGGTCTCCGATCAAACCAGAAGCTGCCGGCGCTTCCACGACGCGCTGACCGGTCGCCCGATCAGCATCAAGGGGCTGCTGTTGCATCGATGTAAATATATCGAAACATGCCCTGAATATCCCATGAACACATTTCAGATATCGGAAGTCAAATGCCCGCAACGGCAGTCCCGGGATCGCCGTGACTCGGCGAGCAGATGTTCGGCATCGCCGCACTATCGCATTTCGTAATAGCCGTTACGTCGATAGTGATAGCCCGGGCGGCCTGCCTGGTATTGCCGTGGCACCGTGCCCGTCGGATAGCAGAGCCCATCGCGAATATCGGCGTCCGCGCCATGGCCGCATGGTACCGGCCGCCGGCCGCCGCCGTACTCCAGGGGGTAATACCGGCCCGATTGAAATCGCGGCGGGACCATTCCGTTCGGGTAGCACTTGCCGTCCCGCTCATCGAGATCGTAGCCGTGGCCGCACGGCGGTGGATGGCCGTGACGGCGGTACCGGATTTCCTGGGCAAAGGGGGCGCTTTCGTTCTGCGGGTAAGCAAGCACTCCCAATTGTAGCGCGAGGGCTACGCCGGCAATGCTGGCGAACATCTTTTGGTCCTCCGGTGAACACCAAACTCTGCCCGATATCCTCTCGGGAAACGGCGACGGCGGATTGTACGCTCCACTGTCGATTTTGTATGCGCCGATGAAGCTTGCGAGTGCGATGACGACGCACTCACCACGGAGCCAGGCCCGCTCGGGCGGTTGCCAAATCCAATACCCTCGTTGAGGTCGTCGCCGAAGCTGTCGCGCTATTGGCCCGGCCGTAGCACCGGCATCGCCAGCCGGACCGGAGCCATGGAACTTTCCATTTTCGGCCTGGGCAATTGCATAGAAGATGGATCGAACCGTGGGTGGGGGGCCTTCCAAGGCTCAGCACGCAGATACCGCTAAAGCCGCGCTCGCGGTTCACCGGTTCGGCGGCCACGGGCCTCGACCGGACACGAAGAAATCGACAAGCGGTAGCTGACGTTCGATGAACGCTGCCGCGGTGCCTGAGGCGACGTTTTGTTTCTCCGCTGGGCGCTAGTCGGTGCGGTAGGCGTCCAGCGCGTGGGCAGCGAAGATCCCCACGCTAATCAGGGCGAGGATCGCTGAGAGCTCGATCATTTGTTCGGCGTTCCTGTGTTTTTATTACTAACCAGGTACGCAGCCGTTTGTTTCACGGCGGTCGAGCAATCTCGAACTCGAGGTTTGGCGAGGAACAGCAGAGCTAAGTGGAAAAGGGGAGGACGTTCGGCCAGCGCTTCTTCATCCCAGCGGCAACTTGGAAGGCCAGGCGATTTTCGGATCGCGTCGATGGGGCGTACTTGACATGAGCTCGACGGTCGGCCGCCTTCTGTCGTCCGCGCTGGCGCCTGACATATCGTTTGGATCGCGTATGCATTTGGCATCGCTCCAAAGTCTTGTGACCGGCCATGATCCTCTCACTGAATTTGAGACTTGGCAACCGGACCAGCGCCAGCGGTCAGAGTGCACCGCACAAACAGTTTCACTTTCGCCAGGCGCGAATCTACGCAAAGCTTGGCCAGCGACATGTCATTGGGGGTGAGCATGGACGTTGTGGAGCTCGTAATTTACGGCTTGCTGGCTTTGTGGGGACCGCCTTTGTTGTTCGCGGCGTACTTGTTGCGGCCGATCAAATCAACTGCCTCACCATCCAGACGATGAGGAACAGCCAACCGGCCATCGCGATCACGACAGCGATAAAGTAGTTCACCCTCAGCCATAGGTGGTGCACCGATCGTCCTCCAGGACAAAGCCGCCAGGCGAAGTATGGTCGCCTGACGGCTTGCTGGTGTGGGCCCGGACGCTTGGGGAATTGTCCGGTGGCTGATCACTAGGTGTAGCCGCAGAGCGCGGCAATCGAGTTCGCTGTTTAACCTAACCAATCAACCTTACCGACCGCGATGTCTCCGTCTCAACTCCATTTCACCTTCCTGCGACAGTAGAGTAGTGCGGCTAGTGCAATAAAAGAGCGCCCGAAGGCGGTCTCCGTGCATCTCTGACAGGCTGGTCGCCCAGGTATCTATTGAATCCTAAACTCATCGAGGTTTCTGCCAGCCGCAATCAATTCTGCAACCCAGCGCGGGGTTTTGCCCCGACCTGACCACGTCTGTGACGGATTGTTCGGGTTTCGATACTTGGGCTCTACCTTCGGGTAAGGCCTACGTTGCGGGAGGTCACTAGGAGAGCTACCGAACTTGCGACCAAGCTCATCAAGCTGGTTTTCAAGCTTCCGCTTCTCGTTCTCTAGTTTTCGATCCAGGATCACAATGATCCTCTGGTGCAGGTCCCAGAGATCGTCCAGCTCCATCTTCTCCAGTTCTCGGTCTTTCATGCCCAGCCCCAAGGCAACGACGTGACGCGCGACGCAATGAATCGCTTAGCAAAAGAAAAGCCGCTCCTTACGGCGGCCTTTCCATAAGAACTGACCGCGGCTTTAGACCAGAGCAGCAGCCGCTCGGCGCTTCCGCCGATAGGTCATGTAGCCGACGCCGGCGAAGCCCAAGATCATCATCGCCCATGTGGAGGGCTCAGGGACGGCGGCGACGCCGATGTTGCCGCGAATTTCGCCACCTCCGAACTGTACCGTGTGAAAATTGATGTACGAATGGCCGCCCAGAATGTTTGCTATTTGCGCGGCAAGCGTCGTTCCGTTGCCTTCCGGCACATCCCATTTCCCGCTGATGGTGCCGCCGACGCCGACTGCAAATGGCGTAAATACCATATCGTTCGGATTGTTGTCGTTGAAAGGCGCACCGAAGAATCCCCACACAACAGGCCCGTTAGTGGTCGGTGTTACCAGCGGGCCGGCGTGAATGTGCGCGGCGACAAGGTTGTCGTTAGTGTCAGCAGTTTGCGTGCCGGTGAAGTCGATATTGAAGATCGTCGCCGTGAAGCTGAGTGCCGTCTGGGCCGTGTTTAGAACGAAGTCCGCCGTTCCGAACGAGGCAGGGCGCGGCGCCCCGAGTCCTGTTGTAGGCGCTGCCGCAGGGTTTTCAGCCGAATTACTCAGGTCGGCGTGGAGAAAAATGTCAGCGCGGGCGCCGGCGCTCGACAAAGTGAGGGCGAAGACAAGAACTCCGGTAGCACCGGCAAAGGAACGGAACATATGTTTTCTCCAATCAGAAAATCAGCGACTAGGCCTCCTGACGGCAAAATGACCCGTAACGTAGAAATCACGGACAAACGGGTCCCGACGAGCAGTTGCCCGCAAAATAAAATTTAAATACCCCTGCATTAACTACCCATTAATGATGGCGCAGCGTGCGATAAATCGCAAGGGTGCATATTTATTTTCGGGACGCTTTTGGTGCTCTACCCAACGGCAACTTGAACGTGTGGCAACGGGGGCATTCGTCCGATCTCCCCAATCTTCGCCACGGCCTTGCCGCGACTCAGGCCCTGCATCTGCCAGCGCAATTAATCGACAAGGAGCTCGGTTTTCTAAGTTGGACCGAAGGCGCTCAGAAGCCCGATTAGTATGGTGATGAGGCCGAGGCAAATCCATAACGCGGGTACGCTGGAGCCTGAGCCGGCAATGAGGATCCAGACACCAAAGCCGGTAATTCCGAGCGAGATCGCATGGGCAGCCGCTTTTTCCATGCTCGACCCAAACGGAAATGGAAGATGGGGGTCGATGATCGCCTCTAAGACTCGCATCGGGCGAAAACGTTCCGCTGAGCGCGGAAAAGCTGCCGGACAAGCCGGAAGTGCGCATCAATACCCTGGGGCGGCGGCGACTGCCCATCACCAGGAAACGTGCAAGGTGTTTGCAAGCGCAGCTTTGAGCGGCGCGATCGTCCCAGGGACTTCGACCGCGACGGAAGTCAATCCGACCTTCGCATTGATCAAGGAGAACAAGAAAGCGAGTGCCCGTTTTTACGCCGCATTGGAGGTGGCAGGCTCAACCCGGATCCCGAGCTGAGCAACGGCCCATTAGAAGGTGGGCGTTAACTTTTTCTTAAGTTTTTGGTTGAGATAATTCAGAGTTTAAGAAATTGCGAATCATCGGGCTGGAGATTTGCCATGCTCACGACGGTTCTCTTGATGGCCTTGGCCGCGCTGGGCGCTTGCACAGCTATTCTTGTCCGCTTCGAATTGTTAGCGCGAAAGCGAAGAGCGTAAGCCAATGCCCATTGGGGCGGCGAGGGTAGAGCAGCCGGACATCGGGAGCCGCGCGGCTGCGTAGAGCTACAGGTCGAAGACCACGCCAATTCTGTACTCTCTGCGCCACACAACGCGACAAGGAAGCTTTAGCTTGTCATCCGGTAAGATCAATGTGAACGCATCGGGAATGCGGATCAGCTCGGAAAAGTCCAGCGCCGCGCCCGTGCTGGATATGTCACGAACGATACAAGGATACTTGTCGCCGCCGTAATCGATTTTGGCCGGCTTCATCACGCGAACACGTGGAGCGATCCGAGTATTCACCATCGCAATAGATCCACTTTAAAACACCGCCTTAGTAGCACTGAACTCTTAAAGCGTTCCAAACACGGAACCCGTTTCAACCACATCGTGCCTTCTAATAGCGGCCCGAGCTCTGGTTGCCAGCAGACGAACTGAGGCTCAGCGTCCGACAGCCACACATGGTCCCGCCAGCGATCGGCGTCGAGAACAGTCAAGTGGCTACAGTGAAAATCGCCGCATACACGACACCGAATTCGCGCATCTCTTGGAATGTGATTTTCTGCGCGCGCAGCATCGTGCCCAATTCTGCCAAGAATCGAAATCAGCCTGAATAAGCCATTTAAGGGGAGTGCCCTGGCGTGGCATGGCTCTGCGCATGTCGTCCGGCAACGTCGTGCGCAGGGCCTTCCATTGGGCGAGCACGAAGCGGGTCTTGATGCGCTGGAAGCCCCGCCGGTTCACGCTAGCGGGCCTGCCCTTTGTCGGCGGCCGTACAGACGACGGTCTGATGGCGGACTATTTTGAACGTTCCCCCGGCAATGCCCCCAAAGCCCCCGCCGGGGGCCTCTGTGCGGCGGCCCCGGTGCGTTGCGTATGGCCGGGGCCGCTAACCGGTCGATTTAGCGCGGTATGCACATCATGGCTTGCCGACTCCATCGGTAATATGGGCCGCAAGGCGGAGATGGCTGGGATGTGGCCGGGCACACGTTCCGAACCGGCAAACCTTGCTGCCATCCATCCCGGACACAAGCCCCCTCAGACGTGCTGCTGCACCCGACTCCACATCCGCCCCCGGCCAAAGCTGGTTCGGCAAGAGCAAAAGCTACAAAGAAGGCCCCTAAGCAAGCAAAGCGGATCATCATGGCGGCTCCTCGTTGTCTTGAGTGCACGGGTAAAATTGGCGCCGTGATTATCGTTCCTTGCTCTGCTCGGATGCAAGCTGCCGCCGGGTTACTATGCCTGGGCCGCTTCCGCTGGGCTCGTGCCGTGAGCCAGGTTCCGCAATTACGGGACAGGTATTCGTTGTCTCGTACGGCGGGATTCCGGAGAAGTACCATGCCAACGGTCGCAGCTAGCGCTAGGCGCTCGACATGGCGCGTGGGCCAGAGAGTAGCCCGCAAGGATAGCGAGGAACGCGGGACCGTCACCGAACAAGATGGTTTGATCAAAGTGAAATGGGATGGTGGTCGGACCAGCTACTTCCGGCAACGCTGACGAAGCTGACGTCGAGTTGGAGGCCGCGCCCGAGCGGTCAGGCACCTGAGTTGCCCAATTCTGCCAAGAATCGGCCGCAGCCTGAATTAGCCATTCCGGTGGGTGACCGCAGTGGTACGGCCCGGCGTATGTCGTCCGGCAACGTCGTGCGTCGGGCCGCCTTGCTCACCCCGGCACTCTATTCCACAAGGCGAAGGGTCCGGCGCCTTCTCATCCGATCGAGAGCGTGGACAACCTCATCTCTATCGAGGACCGCGATGAGCCGGTGCACTGTATGCGTGGCGTCTCGTGGGCCTGGCGCGATGTATTCTCCGACGATGCGCCTAGCATCCTCCATAGCTCGCGATAACGATCGCCACGCCGATGATGACACTTTCCATGACGAACTCCGTCGTTGCGCAACTGGTTTGCAGATACAGTGCAGACAATCGGACACGGGAAGCGAACGCGTGACTGGCGTCAGTTTCTGATTGAGAACCTGGTGGCATCAAGGAGCCTTTGGATGCCTAACGCGGAATGTCCGCTCTGAAAAAATCCCCCGGCTGGTGTCGCAAAGGTGCAGGCCGGGCCTACAGCGACCCAGCACCTGGCAGACAATCGTGGCCCCCTCAATCGTCGTAGTAGTGGCGGCGACGCGGCCGTGGATAGTCGTCATAGTATCTGTCGCCGCGATACCTGCGGTATTGTCGCGCCGCTTGATCCCTCGGGTGAAGAGAGCCGGTCGGATAGCACATGCCGTCGCGAGCACTGATATCCCAACCATGGCCGCACGGCGGCGGACGGACGGGCACGCGGTATTGGATTTCCTGAGCGGCTGGCAGCTCGCTATCGTTCAGGGGGTGAGCAGGTACTCCCAGCTGCAGCGCGAGCACCACGCTGGCAACGTTTAAGAGCATTTCTAATCCCTCCGGTGAGCGGGGAAGTGCCATTGGAGTTTATGCTTTTTCACCTGTAGGGCGGCTGAATTGGACGTTCACGCAGCATTAACACGCAGGATCAAGGCGCCAGCGTCCAGCGCGCCTAGCGACCTCACGTTCCCATACGCGCCTGCTCAAAAAGCGGTCTGATATCCGAGCCACGCGGCGGCATGCCTGGCATGTGAATCTCGGTTCCAGGTCGGACAGGCGAACGTCGTCACCCCAGCGGCCGGCGTCGATCAAGACGGAATGCGCACACCGGTAATCGCCGCAGTAGACGATGAGCCGGGTAGGGCTGGCGCCACTGCGCCGATCGAGTCGGTGTCGGGTCCACTTGGTTCTCGACCGTGAGTTCTCCGATCTGCCGCAACCTTAGGTACACCGTAGTTCTACGGAGAGCCTCCTCCTCATTTGAGGCGGACTACCACTTGTTCCCGCTTCGGAAAGTTTCCATGGTGTGGGTGCGTAGCCGGGGACTGAGTGCGCGGATGGAATATCGCGGCAAGCAGTACAGCGTCATCCTGAGCATCGGTGGCAAATGGAAATGGTCCGTCGAAATCGACGGGCACACGAAATCAGGGAGTGCGCCGAACCGTCTCGCTGGCATCAAGGTGGCCAAAGCAGAAATTGATCGGGCACTGGCTCGGAAGAAGAAGCGACCGGTGCCACCGGCGCCGCTGATCAGCGCGTACCCGCGCCATTCTGATTATGTTCTCTGCGGCGTATTTTTTGCGCCAGAAGTCCGCTACCCGACAGACACTGGACTCCGTGTGGGGAAAAATTTGCAGAAGAGAGGTGGAGGACGGATGTACCCCTTCGCCACTGCGGTAGGGCCTCGGCGCGATCCGGGGCCTTACTTTTTGTTCCGGGATGACGAGCTTGCCAGCCCGGTAGCGGACGCCGTCCAGTGGTCTGTTCCTATCGTGATTGGCGTCCTGTCCGTGTTTGAACCCTCTTGTCCTGATTTCGTTGTGGTAGTTTCCTAGTCTCAAATCGCCGAAAAGTAGCCATGTGGGCACTTGCGGTATTCGCGATTTATGTGACGCCCTTTCTGATTTTGGGCGCCCTCACGAAGTTCTTGATGAAGCGGTATGGCGTCGAGCTTAGAGACGTCCAATCGCAAGCCGGTCCCACCCGTAGACCGCGCAAGGTATTTCTCTTGGGTGCTTGGCGCTGGGAAGAGTAAGGCCGCCTCTGTTGGAGGCCTCTTTTCATTCTACCACAATCCCTAGCTGCTGGACTCATTGTTCCTGTTTTGTTCTAGTTCGCTCATGACGAATGAGCGACCCGCAAGCTGGCGAATGCCGTCCCCAAAGCAGATGGAGAAGTTGGCGCGCGAGGCTGCGCGCCGGCGAGATCAGGCGGTGCCAGACCCTGGCCCCGGCGATCCGATGCCGGACAAACTATGGGATGCCGTGCTGTCCGATCCGCGCGCGGCCACAAGACCTGCGCAGCCGATCCAGCAATGCCGCCTCTCAGAAATCCAGCGCCATGTGCTGCGGGTCGAATGCCAGCGCTGCGCTCGCATCGTCGAAATCCAGAAGGCCGACGCGGTCCGCTTCTATGGGGCGAGTGCGCTCTGGAAGAATGTCGGCCGGCGCCTGCTCGACCAGACTTGCACCAACCGCACCGGCCGGCACGAGGAGGATGGATGCTGGCCTAGTTGGAGCGGCTAGACCGAGCGTCCAAATAATTCAGGTATTTTGGTCGAAACTCCCTTGCCAAGCGTTGGCTGCCGCACATTTTTGCGTGCATCCGCTGGCGAAGACCCGGCGACCGCGGCGCGTCCTAGGCGTTTAGGCGACTTGGCGTTTCGCTTCGAAGGCACTTCGGGTCCTATGGGCTCAGGGGGACTCTTCTCGGTTGTCGGCTCCATAGAATTGGTGTCGCTGGTTAGCTGGCGGGGAAACGAAAGGAGACGCCGTATGAGCAAGATATTTGCACGTATGGCGCACCTTATTCGCGAGATCGCAGTCTTTTTGATTCTGGTACTTACCCTTATCAAGCTTCTGATTGAAATCGCGGATAAGGTCGCCAACTGCAGATGCTCATCAACTACAGCCTCAGGTATCGCACGCGCGGCAGGTGGATTTTTGTTCCGACGGACCAAAGCCGAAAGGATCGAGCGCGCAATTGCGGACGACCTGGCATTCCTCGCCGCGCATCCAACGCGCCGGCTGTGACAAGCAAGGGCTCGGGTCTTCGGGCCCGCGCCGTGGTCCGCTTGGCCACCGAAGCGACGACGAACTCCTGGTTGATCCCATCGTCCACTGACTGTTGCATTCAGGATACAGACATGGCTCGGGAATCCGATCATAACTTGTCTCGTTAAAGTTGAAATCCGGCGTTCGCGCCCAGGGCTACGCTTCAGAACGGGGCGTTTTGGGGGACTGAAATGAAGAAGTTTTTGCTTACGACCGTCGCATTGGCGGCCCTAGGATCGTCGGCATCGGCGGCGGATCTCGCCGCACGGCCTTACACAAAGGCGCCTGCCCCGATCGTCGCTGCCTACAACTGGAGCGGATTCTATATCGGCGCGATGGGCGGTTATGGCTGGTCGGACCGGGTAACGATTGACGGCTTCGCGATCACGGGCGCGGACATCAACGGCGGCTTCGCAGGCGGCACCGTCGGCTTCAACTACCAGGCGCCGGGCAGCATGTTCGTTTTCGGCATTGAGGCCGATGCGGCCTGGGCCGATCTCAGCCACAGCGAAGCCATCATCGGGCTTGGCGTCGCCACGCAGCGAATCAACTCGTTCGGTTCGGTCACCGGTCGCGTCGGCGTCGCGGTCGACACCTGGCTGCTCTACGCCAAGGGCGGCTACGCCTGGGCGGACAACGAGTTCAGTGCGACGGCGCTTGGTCTAACCATCTCGGACTCGCAGTTCCACAGCGGCTGGACCATCGGCGGCGGTGCGGAATGGGCTTTTGCCGGGCCGTGGTCGGCCAAGGCCGAATACATGTTCGCACGCTACGATTCCGAAACTTATTTCGCCGGCATAGCACCTCCCGGCGTCGGCTTTGGTGCGGACGTTCATACCGTCAAGGTTGGCATCAACTATCGCTTCGGCTGGGGTGCCGGTCCGGTTGTCGCAAAGTATTGATCGACTAACAGCGCGAGTGAAAAGCCCCGGCAATGCCGGGGCTTTTGTTTTGACGATCGCATGTTCTCAGCGCATGAGCATCACCGGTCCACACTGGCGGGCTCATTGCGGCCAGCGGCCCCGGCGCGGATAAGCAACTGCACCAGGGCCGCTAATCCAACGGCTTTAGGCACCCTCGCCGGGCTGGCAGCAAAGGCTACCGGCAAGCCATCGCCGTCATATTAGCTTCACACTACCATTTTTTCCCGGGCACAGTGTCGCATCATTGTTCCAGTGTCAGCTTTATAACAAACGCGCCCCATTCCTGATGCTTCAATGTCCCGGTTTGAGCACGTGCAGTTACTTACCGAGTTAGCCCGGCCCTTGGCCGGGCTTTTTCGTAGGCTATAGCGACCCGGGCGTCTGCCAGACGATGGCCAGCACCAAGATCACCAACATTGGCGTAAGCGGTCCTGCGGCCGATGCTGTTCATTCCAGAACCTCATACTCGCCTGCCGGCGCGTCGAGGGTCTGGCGGCCTTGAAACCTCCTGCCAGACGGAAGCCCGTCGTGAGGGACCATCGCGACGGGCTTTTTTTGATGCCTGGATATTTCGAGCCCTGTGTTTGCTGGTGCGTTATTCCGACGCCGAGGCTACCGATCTGCGGCCGAGGCCGAAATAACGCATGGACGGGGCTGGCTGCGAATCTTGGCGCGCATGCCGGTAGCTGGCGAGAATGCCAACGCTAGCTCCGAGCAGCAGAAACAGCTCGCCTTGCCGGCTCAATCGGCCATGCACCATCGACAGCGCGCTGGCATAGGCGAGCGCGCACAACAAAAACGCCGCGGCGGGGTTCTGACGTGCGAGTGGCACCAGGCGCAGCGCGGTCGCGGCCATCAACAGCGCCAGCGCGCCGCCGCCGATCCAGCCGAGTTCGATCAGGGCCTGCAGGTTGGCGTTGATAGTCGGGCAAAGTAGCGCGACCGCAAAGGCTGCGGCGCGTGTCGTCGGCAACCCAGCGGCCCGCTGATTTTTTACGGGCGCGGGGGGCGAAATGCTAGCGGCGGTTGAGTTCCGCTGTGCAAAAAAGCAAGATTTCGCAACTCGGGAACCTAACCGGTCAATTAGTTTGACGGTCTCAAAGCGCTGCCGATTACCGAATATTCGAACGCCACGCCTTCGGGGGCATTCTCCTCAAACCATTTTTCCGCGGCGTCCTCGCTCGCAAGCCTTGTCACCAACTTGATTGCTTGTGAGGCTGGAGCCTGCAGGAGTGCCTCACTTTTTAGCTGACAATCTCCCTGACCTTGATGCCGCGCAAGGCTTCGATGCAGTCAGCCACCAAATGCAAGAACTCTTGCCGCTTTATGCGCTTCACCTGACGCCCTTCCATATTAATTAGAATGAACCTCGCCATGTCGTGGGCGACTTCAAACTGCGATTTGCCGGTAACCTCAACGTCTATTCTCTCAGCCATTTCGCTCTCCGCTAGTTGAAATTGGAAGGCAGCGGTTCACTCCAAGACCTCATACTCAAAGGCTACGCCTTCAGGATCGTTTTCTTCGAACTATTTTTCAGCGGCGTCCACATTGGCGAACACCTTGATGTGCTCGGGATCTCCCACCTGCTTGCTGGTGTTGACGTAGACCAAGACAGTCACTGGTCTCTCTTCAGCTTGCCCTTTCCCAAGTATGATTGGTGCACAAAATGCTCAGGGCTGGTGTTTGCCGCCTTTCCCACGTCGATGTGGGCGTTGGCTTGTAATGCCTGGAATGTAAATTTCGATGCCGCGGATCATCACACGATAGGCCTGGATCACGTCCGTTCCAAAATCGAGCACATGCGCGTCCAAGTCGGAAGGCAGCGTAAGGAAATCCTCCAGCTTCAACGCGCCGGCTTATCGACTGCATCGGCTGACCTTTTGCTGCAGCGGAGGTTGCCAAAGATCGAGGGCCTTTATGACGAACGGGACCGGCTCAAGAAGGAGGAGGGCGGTCCAACGAGGGGCGCGTGCTTGGGGGCCGGAGTTGGTGATGTGCGATCAACTGAAATGGTACGATGACAAGGCCGACAATTCGGCGTGGCTCGATGCGCTTGCCGAGTTGCGCCAGCGGGCCGCGCGTGAAGGCTACTGCTATCAGCACGTCCAGGCGATCACGGTCGCGATCGATCAGTATGCTGAGAAGGCGCTCGGCAACCGCGATTACTTTCTCAACAAGCCCTACGGCTAGGCTGAGCCTCAAAAGACGACGGCACCGAAGAGGCCCCCACTCGCGCAATTCGCCGGTCGAAGCAAAAAACTGTGTCTCGCTTCATTCTCTTCTGATGGTTGTTAGCGCCGCACGGGGTCTGTTGAAGAGCCTGTGGTGTTGGTGTCGCTCTTAACAGCACTGGAGGAACCAGCCCCAGCTGGCCCACCAGTCGCACCACCGGCGGCAGCGGCTGAGGCGTCGCCAGAACCGGAGCCTTGCGCGCTGCCGCTGGGACCCGTCGCGTCGCCCTTGACTGCGGTGGAGGAACCAGCCCCGGCCGGTCCACCCGTCGCGCCGCCGGCAGCAGCGGCATCGCTAGAACTACCAGCTTGTGCAAATGCGAGTGTGGACCCGAGCGTCAGGATTGACGCCAAAGCGATTGTCGTGAGCTTCATGGGTTGTCCTTTCATAATGATAGAACAACCAACGCGTTTATTCGAACGTTCCGAGCAAACGCAAAATCTCCTTAAGCGCGACCCGCAGTGGTACGGCCCGGCGTATGTCGTCCGGCAACGTCGTGCGTCGGGCCGCCTTGCTCACCCCGGCACTCTATTCCACAAGGCGAAGGGTCCGGCGCCTTCTCATTCGATCGAGAGCGTGGACAACCTCATCTCTATCGAGGACCGCGATGAGCCGGTGCACTGTATGCGTGGCGTCTCGTGGGCCTGGCGCGATGTATTCTCCGAGGATGCGCCTAGCATCCTCCATAGCTCGCAGTACAGTCTCTTGATCCGTGTTGTTCATGGTGCGCGCCTACTGAGCGCGGACTCAATTAGGTAGCCCAGCCATCGTTCCTACAGTATGGGCGGCGGGCATTCCGCTCTACGGGCCCGCTGAGCCGGGGGAGCATTCCTGCACCGCGACTATGTATCGGGCGGGAAGTGGTGGCGCAGCGTCAACCGGATGCCACGTAGCGGCCGATAACGATCGCCACGCCGATGATGACACTTTCCATCATGAACCTCCGTCGTTGCGCAACTGGTTTGCAGACACAGTGCAGACAGAGGGTTTTCGGCGAAGGCCAAGATGTCAGCTAAGTGTTTGATTTCATTGGTGAGCGCGGAGGGACTCGAACCCTCGACCCCATGATTAAAAGTCACGTGCTCTACCGCCTGAGCTACGCGCTCACTCGCCGCGCTGTGTAGGGGGCGGGCCCCTGCGGGTCAATAGCACAAGCGCGGCAAATTCGTGGTTCGCTTGCTCCCAATTCCCTTTAGGTAGCTAAAGGTTAGTTCGGATTCTTCAACCGGCGGCGGTTACTTGACCTCGCGGCGAATCTCGGAGGCGACCGGCTGGGACTGGGTGTTGACCGTCGGCAGGGTGACCGGGCGCAGCCCGATCAGTTCCGCCGTCCGCACCGCGCTGTTGCGCCAGAAGGCGAAGGAATTGATACGGGAGTTTTCCAACACCGCGATCGCGACCGCCGCGAGGAACGGCAGGCTTTGCAGCACCAGCACGCCGGCGAAGATGTAGATCTCACGCACCTCTTTGTAGCCGTTCGTGACGACAAGTACCGCGGCGCCAATCAGCAGCAGGATGCCGATCACGGCTTCCCAGAACGCCTGGAATTCGATCGACATCCGCGACAGCCCGCCCTTGGAGGTGCGGGCGAAGGCGAGATGCTCAGTGATCAGGCCTTGGGCCACTGCGCGCGATACTGTCCACTGCACGCTCATGGCCGCGATCATCGCGCCCAGCATCTGGCCGGCCTTGATCTTTACCCGCAAGCGATAGAGCGCGAGGAAGTGGATCAGCGAGACGGCGAAGGAGGCGATGATCGGCAGCGTCAGGATCTTGTCGGGAACAGCGATGTCGGCAAAGGCCACGATCGGCACCCAGATCAGGTTCAGGATCGCCACGACGACGCCCAGGCTTTCGGCGCCGAGCCAGTTCAGCCAGCCCAGCGAAAATTCGCGGCGTTGGTCCGGAGTCAGCCGGCTCGCGCCGGGCAGGAAGCGCCGCCAGTGCTTCTTGACGATCTGGAAGCCGCCATAGGCCCAGCGGTGACGTTGCTTCTTGAACGCCTCATAGGTGTCGGGCAGCAGGCCCTCGCCATAGCGGACGTTGGTGTAGTGCGTCAGCCAGCCTTGCTCCTGGATGGTCAGGCCGAGATCGGTGTCCTCGCAGATGGTGTCGCCGGACCAGCCGCCGGCCATGTCCATCGCGGAGCGGCGGATCAGGCACATCGTGCCGTGCACGATGATCGAGTTGAACTCGTTGCGCTGGACCATGCCGATGTCGAAGAACCCGGCATATTCGCCGTTCATGATGTAGTGCATCAGCGAGCGGTCCCCGTCGCGATGCTCCTGCGGCGCCTGCACCAGGCCGACGCGCGGATCGGCGAACACCGGTACGAGATCCTTCAGCCAATCCGGATGCACGACATAGTCGGCGTCGATGATGCCGATGATCTCGGCATCCGCAGCGGTGCGCTCCATGGCAATGCGAAGCGCGCCGGCCTTGAAGCCCTGCACCTTCTCGGCGTTGATGAACTTGAAGCGTTCGCCGAGCGCACGGCAGTGGTCCTGGATCGGCCGCCAGAATTCCGGGTCGGGCGTGTTGTTGATGATGCAGACGCATTCGAAGTTCGGGTAGTCGAGCCGCGACACCGCATCGAGCGTCTGCTTCAGCATCTCGACCGGCTCGTAGTAGGCGGGGATGTGAATCGAAACCTTCGGGAAGGCGACGTTCTCGCCGATGGTGGCGGGCGCTAACGGCGCGCTCTTGGTGATCAGCCGGCGCGGGCCGCGGCCGAAGGCGATCGCGGCGATTTCGTCGATGCGCGCCATCGCGATCAGGATCAGCGGAACCAGCAGGATCAGGCCAAGCGTCAGCGCAAATGCCGAGCCGAACACGAAATAATGCCCGGCCCAATAGGCGAAGACGGTGGAAACCCAGGCGCCGACGCCGTTCGCTGCCGCTGAAAGCACCAGCGCCTGCATGATTGTCGGCTGCTCGAGCCGCAGGATCGGCAGCGACATCAGGATGCCCATCAGCAGCGCGATCGCAGCCAGCTTCCAGTAATTCTCGTTTACGATCGGGCCGGTCCACGCGAATTTCGGTTCGCGATTGGCATCGAGGATGCCCCAATAGGGGCCGACGCCGCCTTCGAAGAATTTCCAGGGCTGATCGATCGCCTCGACGATGTTGTAGTCGATGCCGATAGCTTCGGCGCGGGTGACGAAATTGCGCAGCACCGAGGCCTGTTCGAACGGGCCGGGCTCGGCGTTCCTCAAATTGTATCCGGCGCTCGGCCAGCCGAACTCGGCTATCACGATCCGTTTGCCGGGAAACTGATCGCGCAGTAGCTGGAACATGGCCACCGCCTGATCGACGGCTTGCTTGTCGGTGAAGTTCTCCCAATAGGGCAGCACGTGCGCGGCGATGAAATCGACAGAGGACGCCAGTTCCGGATTATCGCGCCAGATGTTCCAGATCTCACCGGTCGTCACGGGAACGTTGACGGATTTCTTGACCTGCTTGATCAGCTCGACCAGGTCGGTGATCTTCTGCTCGCCGCGGAAAATCGTTTCGTTGCCGACGACGATTCCGTTGACGTTGCTGTTGCGCTTGGCGAGGTTGATCGCCGCCTCGATCTCGCGCTTGTTGCGATCGGAATTCTTGTCGATCCAGGCGCCGACGGTGACCTTCAGGCCGAATTCGGCAGCGATCGGCGGCACCAGTTCGACGCCACCGGTCGAGGAGTAGAGACGAATCGCGCGCGTGATCGTCGAGAGCTTCTTCAGGTCGGCGCGGATCTTTTCGATCTGCGGAATATTGTCGATGTCGGGATGCGCCGAACCCTCGAACGGCGCATAGGAGACGCTCGGCAGAATGCCTCTGAAATCGGGCGCCGCCTGCTTTTCCTGGAACAGGCCCCACAGCCCGGCGTGAGCTGCGGTCACAAACAGCAGAACGGCGACGACAGCGCGCATCGGAGGCTAAACCATACGGGGCTGCAATTTATGGGAAGCGAACCTGTCCCCTAGGTTCGACCGAGACGGCGGCATCATCAGGATAGTCCTGCCCTGCGTTTTCACAACTGGTATGACGCCATGACTTTTTTAAGGACGGCGTTTTAAGGGCGCGAGCAATCCATCCGAACGCCGGATCAATAGGATCGTTCCTCTGAACGTATCCTGAATGCCGGACGTCTATTTCGCTGGGGTAGGCGCGGGGCTGGGGGCCGGCGAGGGCGAAGCTGCCGGCGCAGGCGGCGCATTGCCGGCGGTCGCAGGCGCCGGGCTGGCTGCTGCAGCCTGCGGCTGGGCCCCCGGATTTATCCAGCAGACGTGGATGCGGCTGTCGAGGGTTTCCGCCACCTTGGGATCGATCTGTCCGCCAAAACGGGTCAGGCAGCGGAAGGTGGCCTGGACATGCCCACCGGGGCAGCCGAACCGGTCATAGAGATCGAGGTGCCGGAACGCGGTATCCAGGTCGTCTCGCCACATCAGGCGAACCACCCGACGCCCGAGCCAGACGCATTCGGGATTTCCGGCCGGGCCGTTGATAACCTGGGCTGCCTCGACGAACTCGTCGGTCTTGCGCTGGTTGTCCTTGTTGGCGTCGGCGGCCGGCGCCTTGCCTTGCTGATCCTGCGGGGCAGGGCTGCCGCTCTGGGCAAACGCCCCGCCCGATCCGATCAGAAGGGCCAGGCCGGCAGCGGCGAAGCGCCTCGAAACCGCAACTCTTGGATCAAGCAACCGTCGACGCATACATTCCCCGATCAATTTCCTGCCGCGAACGGCTGGTGTGGTGTTCTGGCTTGTTGCCGCCCAAATAGGTCCCCAATGCGGCGGAAACATCCGGCGATTCACATGACGGGTATTTCAGATTTTGTCCAGCAAAGTCACAACTTTATCACGGGCGCTGGTAAACTGCCGCAGGGACGGAGGCGGAATAGGGCGATCGTGCATCTTGGCAGAACGCCTATGAACGGGTAATCGACGGTCCCCGCCCGGAGGATGGAACCGATTTCTCTTCGTACGCCGCTGGCGCTTCTCCTTTCATCGCTAGGTATGATCGCGGCTCTTTGGTGGTGGCTCGCCTCGCCGATTACGCTTCCGCGCGCGCCGATCGACCCCACTGCCAAGCTGCAATGCGTCTCCTACGCACCGTTCCGCGGCGCGCAGACACCCCTGATCCCGAGCACGCAGATCCTTCCTGAACAGATCGTGGAGGACCTGGCGCAACTCGCCAAGATCACCGACTGCGTGCGGACCTATTCGATCGAGAATGGGCTCGACCAGGTTCCGGCGCTGGCCGCCAAGGTCGGGCTGAAGGTGATCCAGGGGATCTGGCTCTCGAGCAACCGGATCAAGAATCTTGCCCAGATTTCGGTTGCGATCGAACTGACCAAGGAACACCCGGACACAATTACCGCACTGGTAGTCGGCAACGAGGTGCTGCTGCGCGGCGAGATGACGACATCGGATCTCGCAGCCCACATCCGCTCGGTCAAGTCGCGGGTCACCGTGCCCGTCACCTATGCCGACGTCTGGGAGTTCTGGCTGCGTAACCGCGAAATCTATGACGCGGTTGACTTCGTCACGATCCACATCCTGCCTTACTGGGAAGACATGCCGGTGCGCGCGAAGCACGCCGCCGGCCATGTCGACGATATCCGCAAGCGGATGGCGGTGGCATTTCCGGACAAGGAAATCCTGATCGGCGAAACCGGCTGGCCGAGCGCAGGGCGGATGCGCGAAGGCGCGCTGCCGTCGCGCACCAACCAGGCGCGCGTGGTGTCCGAAATCCTCGATCTGGCCAAGCGCGAAAAATTTCGGGTCAACCTGATCGAGGCCTATGACCAGCCGTGGAAGCGTCAGCTCGAAGGCACCGTCGGCGGCTATTGGGGCATGATCAATGACGCACAGCGGGCGGTGAAATATCCGCCCGGAGAGCCGATCAGCAATTATCCGCTCTGGAAACTGCAGATGGGATGCGGCATGGCGCTGAGCGCCTTCGTGTTCCTGGCGGGCTGGCTGACGCTGCGGCGGCGGCCGTGGAAGCCCGGGCTGGCCGCCTGGATCGCGGTCGGGACATCGGCGACGACCGCCGGCATGCTGCTCGGGGTCGCCGCCGACAAGATGTTTTACGAGAGCTACGGCGCCGGCGGCTGGGTGCAATGGGGCGCGCTGCTGGCGGCCGCCATTGCGTCGCCGATGCTGTGCGCGAACGCCGCGATGGCGGGGCGGTCGCTGCCGACCTTTCTCGAATTGTTCGGACCGCGCGAGGGCCGGACCAAGTCGGTGCTGACGGCGCTGTTGGGAATCGTGCTTGTCGTCACCACGCTGATTGCGGCCGAAACCGCGCTCGGCTTTACGTTCGATCCGCGCTACCGCGATTTTCCGTTCGCTTCGCTGACCATGGCGGTGGTGCCGTTCGCGGCGCTGATGCTGCTCAACCGGCCGAAAGAGGGCGTTCGCCCGATTGCCGAATCCGCCTTTGCCGGATTGCTGGTCGTGGCCGCGCTCTTCACCGGCTTCAACGAAGGCAATCAGAACTGGCAGGCGATGTGGACCTGCGCGATCTATTTGTTGCTGGCGCTCACGCTGTGGCGGGCGCGGGCCTTGCAAATCCCAAAATGAGCAGGCCGATCGCAATTCCCGACAGCGCGATATTGTAGAGCACGATCCCGAATCCCGCTGCGATCAGCCCGCCGGTCAGCAATACGATCGATGGCCGCATGACGTGAAGCGTCGCAATAATCAGCGCAACGATGCCGAACACCGAATTCTTGAACAGGTAGGTGGCGAGCGTCCGCGACTTGCACAGCATGGTCTGCAGGCCGGCGTCGCAGGCCAGCGCAACCGTCGAGAACTCGATCGCGAGGTAGCGCAGATAGAGCGCGTAGCCGACGGTGACGAAGCCGACCACCAACAGGAATTGAACTTGATAGGGCGTGAGCCGGAACGGGGATTTTTTCATCGGCGCAATATGGTCGGGATTGGCGGCCGGGACAAGCGTTCGCCCACAGCGAGAAAACAAGTCAGAATTTTGGCGTAACGTCTTGTAGCCAAAAGCTTATTGTGAATTCTTCCTGCCGAAAATGGACGACAATGTCGGCTGCGGTGTGGCCGGCGGCGGTTCGGGCTTGTTCTGCACCTCCTCAACGACTGTCGCCGCCGGCTGCTTGGCAATGGCGCGCCGGCGCGGGCCAGGTTTGGCGGCAATGGGCGGCGGATCGTCGGATTTCACCGACAGCCGCTGGCCATCGAAGATGGCGGTTTCGCAGGGGCGGTTGTTTTCGGCCATGATAGCGCAGATCCTGGCGGCGGCGCCGGCGTCGTTCAGCGGACCGGCGACCAGGCGAAGCTGCATGCCGAGGCCGTTGGTGCCTTCCTTCACGACGATGATCGGGCGCAGTGCCGTCAGGGGCGCGTTCGATCTGGATTTCAGCAGCCCGCGCCACAACGCGCGCAGGCCGTTCACCGAATTGGCGCTGCCGAGATCGACCCCGAACTCGGTCCGCTGCAGGGATACTTTTGGCGCGGTGGCATCGTCCGCCTCCGCATCTGATGGCGCCGACGCCACGACGTCGGGGATCGGGCTTGCGATCACCGGACCTGAGGCCTTGCCCGGCTCGATCAGTTTGCCGGCGGCGGGATCGGGCGGAGCCATCGCCGCCATCAAAGGGGTGGCGGGCGAAGGCTTTGCGGGCTCCGGCTTGACGGGCTCCAGCGTGGCGCTGTCGGCCTTTACCATCTCCGCCTTGGTCGTTTCCGGCTTGGCGCTATCCGCTTTGGCCGCGTCGGTCTTCGCCGCATCCTTTGCCGCGGGCGAAACCGTTGCCGAGGAGGGCTCGGCGTTGGCGGCAGTGGGCTTGTCCGCGGGGGGCGTGCTTGCCACTGGTGCGACGCTTGGCGACGGCGGCTTCTGGGCGGCTTGCGGCTCCGCATTGGCAAGGGGCGGCAAAGCCTGCGCGGAACCATGGCGGGCGATGGCCCCGGTGACGGATTCGAGCCCCTGTTCCAGGCTGGTGACGCGGGAATACAGCCGGTCGCGATCGCCGTTCAGCGTATCGATGGCGGCGGCGAGCCGCCGCGCCTCATTCTGGGTTTCCCTGGCCACGAGCTGAATTTGCTGCGCCTGCCGGGTGATATCAGCGGCGGCGACCTGTTCGCGCTTCAATCCAAGGGACGACTGGTTGGCCATTACGGCCAGAATCACCGCAGCCGTGGCGCCGACACCCCAGGACCCGATCCGCCACAACGCGCGGCGGTCGAGCTCATCTTCGTCGGCCAACAGGTTGCTCAGCACGCCGCCGCTGTCATCCGCCTCGAAGTCTGCGAGATGGTCTGTTTTCCTGGCCAAGCGCCCCTGGCCCTCCTCAAGGCCC
Source organism: Bradyrhizobium sp. 157 (assembly GCF_023073815.1). Classification (NCBI taxonomy): domain Bacteria; kingdom Pseudomonadati; phylum Pseudomonadota; class Alphaproteobacteria; order Hyphomicrobiales; family Nitrobacteraceae; genus Bradyrhizobium; species Bradyrhizobium sp. 157. The sequence goes on from NZ_JADPKF010000012.1 coordinate 56,992, forward strand.
GCCGAATCACAGGGCAAACATTAACAGGAAAAGCGACGCCCACTTGTTTCAGGACGTTTTCGGGGCGGCGAATCGGTTTGATCTCCGGGGGAAAACAATTAAAGACGGCCGACAACTCCTAGTTCGCCTGAGGACCAGAATGACCGCTCGATCCAGCCTGACTGTCGTACTTGCGGCCGGTGAGGGCACGCGCATGCGATCCTCGCTGCCGAAGGTGCTGCACCAGGTCGCCGGCCAGTCGCTGCTGGCGCATGTGCTGGATGCGGCCCCGCACGGCCCGGGCGCCTCGCTCGCGGTCGTGATCGGGCCGGACCACAAGGCGGTCACTGAGGAGGTCAAACGCGTCCGCGCGGATGCGGCGACCTTCGTTCAGGCCGAGCGGCTTGGCACTGCGCATGCCGTGCTGGCCGCCCGCGAGGCGATCGCGCGCGGCGCTGACGATTTGCTGGTGGCGTTCGGCGATACGCCGCTGATTTCGCCAGAGACCTTCGCCCGGCTGCGCGCGCCGCTGCAAAAAGGCGCGGCGCTCGCCGTGCTCGGCTTCCGCGCGGCCGACCCGACCGGTTACGGCCGGCTGCTGCTTCAGGGCGATCGGCTGACGGCGATCCGCGAACATGCCGACGCGTCGGATGAAGAGCGCAAGGTCACGCTGTGCAATGCCGGCGTGATGGCGTTCGACGGCCACAGAGCGCTGGAAATTCTCGACCGGATCGGCAATGCCAACAGCAAGGGCGAATATTATCTGGTCGATGCCGTCGCCATCGTCAGGGAAATGGGATTGGAGGCCGTCGTGATTGAAACCAGCGAAGACGAAGTGCGCGGCATCAACAACAAGGCGCAGCTTGCGGAGGCCGAAGCGGTGCTGCAGGCGCGGCTGCGCCAGGCGGCGCTCGACGCCGGCGTGACGCTGATCGCGCCGGAGACGGTTTATCTCGCCGCCGATACCAGGTTCGGCAGCGATGTCACCATCGAGCCGTTCGTGGTAATCGGGCCCGGCGTCAGCATCGGCGACGGCGCGGTGATCCATTCATTCTCGCATATCGTGCAGACCTCGATCGGCAAGAAGGCGTCCATCGGTCCCTATGCGCGCCTGCGCCCAGGCACTTCGCTCGGCGATGGCGTTCGGATCGGCAATTTCGTCGAGACAAAGGCCGCGACGATTGAGGCGGGCGCCAAGGTCAACCATCTCTCCTATGTCGGCGACGCCCATGTCGGCGCCAATTCAAACCTCGGCGCCGGCACCATCACCTGCAACTATGACGGCTTCTTCAAGCACAAGACGCTGATCGGCGAGGGCGCGTTCGTCGGCACCAATTCATCGCTGGTGGCGCCGGTGAAGATCGGCAAGGGCGCCTATATCGGCTCGGGCTCCGTCATCACCAAGGATGTGCCCGACGACGCGATGGCCGTGGAGCGCAGCCCGCAGAGCAACCGCGAAGGCGGTGCTGCGCGCTATCGCGAGATGAAGCTGCGGGCGAAAGCTAAGAAAGAGGGTTGAGCGCAGGGCTTGTTAAGCTTTCCGCTTCAGACTTGTCTCAATCCGCAATACGGTTTTCGGTCGAAAATGCCGTGAATAGCCCGGCACATTGCGGACACTCGCGAAGCCCGCCGCAATGCCATCGCAGCACGATTTAGCAATTGGCTACCAATTGGTGCCAGCATTCCGCCATTGCAGGCAGATCGCGATCGGCGACAGCGAATTCCAAAAGGCTCTAACCCGACCAGCCCGGTTGGCGGTCTCTTTCCTTTGGAGAGGCCCACTATGTTCAAAGGCTTTGTAATGGCAGCCTTGATGCTGCTTGGTGCGTCGCAGCTAGACCAGTATCTCACCCACGGTCGGTATACCGACGCTGCCATATCGATGCTGAGGCAGATCAGGCACTCGTTCGGTATTTGACCTGCAACCCGGCTGGCGTCGGCTGAATGCGACCGCCCGTTAGGCCACCTCGGTTGACGCCGAAGGGAACGCCTTAATCTTGATGAATGGAAGCGGCCCTAGAGCAGCTTGACGGGTAGTCATGCAAAAGCCCGGCAGCCATTTCGGACTGCCGGGCCAAACGCAAATACTAGGTGAACTCAATGCCGCGCCGCTGCAATGCGGCTATTCTGATGCGGATTTCGGGACCGTCTATCCGGAAGAGTACGGGCGCGCACTTTTCGTCCTGTTGGAACCGAACCCTCGCACCTTTGCGGGGCCGGCGCACCTTGCATACCGGCAGAGCGCGGGGTCGCACCGGAGCTAGAGGATTTTATTACAGACGATTTTTTATCCGGTGGGCCGCAGAGCAATCTGCGGCCATTTGCTTTCTGAACCCAGAGCTGGAAGCCGCCCGCGATATCCGCGCCGCATAGTGCGCGGTCGTGTTCAGAGAGTAGTCGTAAGAGAGGAGCCGACCCGAACGGACGTGACTTAACCTCTGAGCTTCGTCTCGTCTTCTAACTCCCGAAGTCGATCGATTTGCATTTTGAAGTTCGCGGGTATCTCTCGATCTTCCTTTATCGACGCTCGTAGTCTTTCGCCAATCTTTTGAACGATCGCGCGACTGTGTCGGGAGTCGATCTCAACAGTGTTTCGCTCAACAGTGTTTCGCATAACAGTTCTCCAGCGCGCAGGGCCCAACGACGCCCGACAGTATATCGAGGGCTTTCTTCCTGCTTGCAGATCAGAGGGAGACCGCCGCCTTTGGCTATCTTGCGCGAGCGCTTGTTCTTGAACAGCGGGTCCGAAGACCTTTGGCTATCCGCGACATGCGCCGTTCATTGACGGCGGGCGACGGCCTCACATCAACAATTCCGCGATGAGGACTTTCGTTCCGGTTCCATTAACGGCTGTTCAGCTTTCCCTGAATCGGAACTTTTGAGACGACAGAATTCTTTGAAATAGTCGGGTGCCCACCGCCGGGGCACCGACCTGAACGGTCCCAGCCCGCTGCCCCCCTTAGCGCTGGGATCGTTCTTTTTGTTTGCCGCCCGGCACAGGGCCTTCAGGGCACGTTGGCCGTCGGCAAGAAGGTCTCGGTCCGTACGCGCGCTTGCGGCCCGGCACCTCGCTCGGCGACGGCGTTCGGATCGGCAACTTCGTCGAGACAAAGGTCGCGACGCTCGAAGCGGGCGCCAAGGTCAACCATCTCTCCTATGTCGGCGACGCCCATGTCGGCGCCAACGCCAATCTCGGCGCGGGCACCATCACCTGCGACTGCGACGGCTTCTTCAAGCACAAGACGCTGATCGGCGAGGGCGCGTTCGTCGGCACCAACTCCTCGCTGGTGGCGCCGGTGAAGATCGGCAAGGGGGCCTATATCGGCTCGGGCTCCGTCATCACCAAGGATGTGCCCGACGACGCGATGGCGGTCGAACGCAGCCCGCAGAGCAACCGCGAAGGGCGGGGCGGCAAAGTATCGCGAGATGAAGATGCGGGCGAAGAAGGAGGGGTGAGCGCGGAGCTTGTGGAGCTTTCCGCTTAAGACTGTCTCAATCCGCAATAAGCTTATCGTCAAAAGTTGAAGGATGAGTGGGAGCTGTTAATTGGGTCGCCTCTGTGAATTCGACCTATCGGACGCAAAAGACCACGGGAAGGGTTCGAAATCCTACCGTCATTTGACATATCTATGACTGGCAAAATACCCTTCGGAAGACCAGTCGATCCTCGGGCTGACCGACTTTCTTGCTGCAATGCACCTCGTCAGAGACCGGAGAACGAAATGCTGTACCGTATTCTCGCAAGACTCGCTGTGGTGGCCGCGACGCTCGGGTTGCTCGCTGGTGCTGCGACGGCTCAAGACAAGTGGCCATCGAGGCCCGTGACGATCATCGTACCGTTCGCCGCCGGCGGCAACACGGACGTCATGGCGCGCATTTTTGCAGAGCAACTGACGAAGCGGCTCGGTCAGCAGTTCGTCGTCGAGAACAAGGCCGGTGCGGGCGGGGTCAACGGCCTGCACGCGCTGACGCGCGCGGCGCCGGACGGCTACACCGTTGCGGTGGCGACCTCCGGTGGAATCGCCATCAATCCGATCCTGATCAAGGACAAGATCCCCTACAACGTCGAGAAAGACTTCACCTACCTCTATGGCATGGCAGCACAGCCGAACATCTGGCTCGTCAACCCATCCGTCCCGGCCAACACCATGCCGGAGTTGATCGCCTGGCTGAAGGCGAACCCGGAGACGCCGTATGCGACATCCGGCCCCGGCACGACGCAGCATATCTGCGGCGCGATGCTGGAGGACGCCGCAGGGGTCAAGATGACGGCCGTCTCCTACCGCGCATCGAACATCAGCATCCAGGATCTGATTGGTGGTCAGATCCGGCTCGCCTGCGACAACTTCGCCGTGGCATACGAGCAGGTGAAAGGCGGCAAGCTGCGTGCCGTCTCGATCACGTCGCCTGGGCCCTATCCGCTCGCCAAAGAGATCGAGCCGACAGCCGCGACCCTGCCGGGCTTCGAACTGATGCCGGCATTCGGCTGGGTCGGCCCCGCTAACATGCCGCCCGACATCGTGAAGCACCTCATTGAAGAGCTTGTCGCGGTCGGCAAGATCCCCGAAGTCCGCACCGCACTCGAAAAGTTTGGTGTACTCCAGACCGAACTGCCCGGTCCGGCTTACGCCGAGGCGCTCGCCAAGGAGCGCGCTGGGTACGCACGGGTGATCGAGCGTGCCGGGATCAAGGTGCCTTAGCGCCAGACAATCTAAGGTTTAGACGTAATTCCGAGCTAATTCCGAATTCCGGTGACAGCATTTAACTTTCCGGCGAGCCCGACCCGCACGCGCAGTCCAGCACTGTCACCGTAATGCCGAAGCGCGCGTCCGAAGCTGCCAGCGTGTTTGTACGCAAGACAGATCGATTCCCGCTGAGTGGCGCCGGCGACGTGAACACATACGCATTATTTGCGGAGCTATTTTCCCAACTGACAAGAGCGGGTGGGCGCGCGGGAATCATCGTGCGGACTGGTATCGCAACCGATAGTTCAACAAGCGTATTTTTCCGCGATCTTGTCGCCAATCGAAAGCTCTTCAGCCTCCATGATTTTCAAACCGGTCTCGGTTATTTTGACAACATCGGTCACGCACGATTCAAATTTTGTTTTTTGACCTTGGGGCAGGCAAATATCCGCCCACGTGGTCGTTGCCACCGTGCGCGGCGATGAACATGGCGACGGCCGACCGGCAATAGGATTCGATTTCGTTGTCGTCCTCTGCTCTCGCCTCATCGAAGCGTGCGATAATCAGGAGATCGGATCCTTTGAAAAGCGCGGCAAACAAGCGGGCGGACCGGAGAGGATCGGGCACGTTCAGAACCGCCTTCGCGTGCAACTGACGCAACAGGGCCTCGATTTGGGCGATGACATGGGCGGGGCCGGCTTCGTAATGGAGCTTGCTTAACGACTTTTGATTCGTCTTGTCGGCCATGATCATGGCTTCGACACTGCGGACGTCCGGGCTCAACAGCGTGCGAAGCAGGGATGATCCCACCGCCATGAGCTGATCTTCGGCCGAACCGTCGACGCCTTCAAAAAGGGCCTGTGGTGCAAACTGATGGCAGCGGGCCGCGATGGCCGCGCTGAACAGCGCCTCCTTGTTCTCGAAGTGCCGATAGATGCTGAGCTTGGATATCTTCGCCCGCTGGGCGACCTTGTCCAATGTCGTCGCTTGAAAACCCAATTCCACAAAGAGTTCGCACGCGGCGTCGACTATCGTTTGGCCAAGCGCCTCGTTGGCGGGCCGGCCGCGCCGGCCCTGGCTGTTTTCGGTCACGACAATTCCAGTACTTGACAGTATTATAATTCTTGCATTACGATACCATGTAGTATCTGAAACGTGCAAGCCAATGGGTAGGTTTCAACGTGTCCTCCAAATCAAGTTTCCCCGGGCCGCCCGGCGATATCGAATGCGGCATTGTCCGGCCGGTCAACACAGTGATGGGCGACTTTCTCGCAGATGCCGAAGCCCTGCTCGCTGCCCGTCTCGAGCGCGTATCGCTGGACGATATTGCGCGCCAGGCCCAGCCCAACCCCCTCCATCCACAACACGGAGCCCATCACCATGGATGACGTCATCATCATCGGCGGCAGCTTTGCCGGTCTCGCCGGCGCCCTGCAGCTCGGCCGTGCCCGCCGCAAGGTCACCGTTCTCGATACCGGCCTGCCACGCAACCGCTTCGCCGGCCACTCGCATGGCCTGCTCGGCCACGATCACAAGCCGCCGCTGGACATCCTGGCCGAGGCGCGGCAGCAGCTGGCGCGTTATCCCACGATCAAGCTGGTCAGTGCCCGGGCCGAAAGTGTCTCCGGCGCCATCGACGATTTCAACGTCCTCACTTCCGATGGCGAAAGCTTTGGGGCGCGTCGTCTGATCCTGAGCTATGGCGTCGCCGACCAGATGCCTGATGTTCCAGGCTTTGCCGAAAGCTGGGGCACGTCCATCGTGCCCTGCCCCTATTGCGACGGCTTTGAAGTCGCCGGCCAGCATTGGGGCCTCGTCTGGTCCGGCCCGCAGTCGCACAATTATGTCAGGCTGTACCACGATTGGACCGACACGTTGACGCTCTTCGCCGATGGTCACGACATTCCACCCGATATCCGGGCCGATCTGGCGCGCCGCAACATACCTGTCGTCGATGGCCGGATCACCGAGATCGCCCATCACGGGGGCCATATCGCCACCGTCAATCTCGATACCGGCCGCAATGTCGCGGTCGACATCCTGTTCGCCCATCCGCGCAACAAGCCGTCCGCAACCCTGCATGAATCACTGGGCCTCGCCACGGTGGATACGCCCCTCGGCATCGCCCTCAAGGTCGACGAGCGCCGCGAAACCAGCATGCCCGGCATCTACGCCGCCGGCGACCTCGCCAACCCCCTCATGGCCTCGGTCACCACGGCATCATCGCACGGCGCGATGGCGGGTATCTTCGCCCAGCAGTCGATGCTGGTTTGAGAGCACAGATTCCCTTCTCCGGTTGCCGCGGGCGCGGTTGTCCTTCGAAGTCCGGCGCTAGGCGGCACCGATCTCGACGCATGAGACGATCACACGCAGGTCTGGCGCCTTATCGCTGGTGGAGGCGGGATCGCTGGAGACGATGCGCGCTTTGGCATCGGATAGCTTAGTTAAGAACGAATCAGAACAAGGATATGTCATGGCACAGCACAATGCCGATCAGGTCGCCGACTGGAATGGCCAAAGCGGGGAGCGCTGGGTCGCCCACCAGGCCCGGCTCGATGCCAGGCTGGCGGTGTTCGGCCAGGCCGCGATCGAAGCCGCCGCGCCCGCGACGGGCGAGCGCGTGCTGGACGTCGGCTGCGGCGCGGGCGCGTCGAGTCTGGCTCTGGCCGCCCGCGTCGGCGCGGGGGGCCAAGTGCTGGGCGTGGACATATCTGAACCGCTGATCGGCCGAGCGCGCGCGCTTGCGCCACAGGATACGCCGGCCCTGTTCCGGCAATAACGGTGACAAGTGCATTTAACTGCCTTTATCGCCAGGGGAGCTAGCTGATTTGCGCTGCGCATTCAGCGCAATTTGTTGAACCAGATCAACCTGATGCTACCCGTCCAGTCGTATCCGAAAAAATAAACCGCTTTCGCTACAGGCCAAATCACCGCTATCACTTCGCCCATCCACCCCGGCAAGAGGGGCGTATCGCGATCGTCACGGACGCGGGGTTGGATGCGGTGGACGCAGCGGCGTCGGGCGCGATCGTGGTCGCAGGGCGGGTCTCCCGTGAGTGATCTTACGTTTACGGAGACGACCGGCGTTTCAAGGCCTTCGCCAGAACCTCAGTCGGCATCTCGCCGATCGGAGTGACGGTTGAGGGCGCTGCGTACGGCGAAGTCGTGTGGTTCTGGCATCCGTGGCTGATGTCAAGCCAGCGGAGATGCGTCGGCCCGACCGGGCTTAGACAAATCTCAATCCGCTGGTGACGGTGACAAAAAGGAATTCGTCGCCGGGAAGAGCACGAAGTAAGCCGTAAAGCCATTGCGCAGGGAATGCCGGATTGCCTCCGCTGAACCTGTATGCTCGTGTGCGCTTCCTTCTACCCATTGCACACGAGACCGCGGGTGCAGCGCGCATCCGGCATTCCCTGCTCCCTCTTTTTTGGGGGGAACCAAGGCCACAGCTCGGGCAGCTCATGCCGCGAGATCGCGGACCTGTATTCCGTTAAGCTTTCCGCTTAAGACTGTCTCAATACGCAACAATTATTGAGTATCTGTCGGCCCGCAATTACCGTTAAGAGGAAGCGGGTTGCGACGCATTTCGTCGATTTGGGGTATTGAACCGCATGTGCGGCATTGTCGGCATTCTTGGGAAAGCTCCGGTCGCGGAGCTCCTGGTGGATTCACTCAAACGGCTTGAATATCGCGGCTATGATTCCGCAGGCGTCGCCACGCTGGAAGGCGATCACCTCGCTCGCCGCCGCGCCGAGGGCAAGCTGAAGAACCTCGAGAAGCGGCTCGATGCGGAACCGCTGAAGGGTCACACCGGGATCGGACACACCCGCTGGGCAACGCACGGCAAGCCGACCGAGAACAATGCGCACCCGCACGCGACCGATCGCGTCGCCGTGGTTCACAACGGCATCATCGAGAACTTTCGCGAGTTGCGCGAGGCACTGGAGAAGAAGGGGGCAGTCTTCAAGACCGAAACCGATACCGAGATCGTTCTGCATCTGGTCGATAGCCTGCTGCAGAAGGGCATCAAGCCGGTCGAGGCGGTGAGGGCGGCGCTGTCGGAACTGCGCGGCGCGTTCGCGCTCGGGTTCATCTTCGCCGGCGACGAAGATCTGATGATCGGCGCGCGCAACGGTCCGCCGCTCGCCGTGGGGCACGGCGACGGCGAGATGTATCTGGGCTCGGATGCGATCGCGCTCGGGCCGTTCACCGATACGATCAGCTATCTCGACGACGGCGACTGGGTGGTGCTGACGCGCAAGGGCGCGACCATCTATGACAAGAACAACGCAATCGTGCACCGCGAGGCGGTCAAGCACAGCGCCTCGACCTCGCTGGTCGACAAAGCGAACTACCGCCACTTCATGGCCAAGGAAATCCACGAGCAGCCGGAAGTCGTCGGGCACACGATGGCGCGCTACGTCGACATGGCGAGCGAGCGCGTGATGCTCCCGGTCAAGCTGCCGTTCGACTTCAAGGACATCCAGCGCATTTCGATCACGGCCTGTGGCACCGCGAATTATGCCGGCTATGTCGCCAAATACTGGTTCGAGCGGCTGGCGCGCGTGCCGGTCGAAATCGATATCGCCTCCGAATTCCGCTACCGCGAGGCGCCCTTGCGCAAGGGCGATCTTGCGATCTTCATCTCGCAGTCCGGCGAGACCGCCGACACGCTGGCCGCGCTGCGCTATGCCAAGGCCGAGGGCGTTCACACCCTGTCGGTCGTGAACGTGCCGACCTCGACGATCGCGCGCGAAAGCGAGACCGTGCTGCAGACGCTGGCCGGCCCCGAAATCGGCGTTGCCTCGACCAAGGCCTTCACTTGTCAGTTGATGGTGCTGGCCTCGCTCGCGGTCGCCGCCGGCAAGGCGCGCGGCGAATTGTCCGATGAAGACGAAACCAAACTCGTTCACGGTCTCGTCGAGATTCCGCGGCTGATGGCGGCGGCGCTGACGTTGGAACCGCAGATCGAAAAGCTGGCGCGCGACATCTCGAAATCGAAGGACGTGCTCTATCTCGGCCGCGGCACCAGCTATCCGCTGGCGCTGGAAGGCGCGCTGAAGCTGAAGGAAATTTCCTATATTCACGCCGAGGGCTATGCCGCCGGCGAGCTCAAGCACGGGCCGATTGCGTTGATCGACGAGACCATGCCGGTGGTGGTGATCGCGCCGCACGACCGGGTGTTCGAGAAGACGGTCTCCAACATGCAGGAAGTAGCGGCCCGCGGCGGCAACATCATCCTGATGACCGACGCCAGGGGAGCGGCGGAAGCCAGCATCGAATCGCTTGTCACCATCGTGCTGCCCGATATGGCAGCGGCGTTCACCCCGATGGTCTATGCCATCCCGGTGCAGCTCCTGGCCTATCATACCGCCGTGGTGATGGGCACCGACGTCGATCAGCCGCGAAATCTCGCGAAATCGGTAACCGTCGAATAGGCGCGAGCCCATTGGCTGTCACGTTGGCTCTTCAAAAACCTGCTAGGATGGCTTAGCTGGCATAGAAGCCCGCCGCCCGACCTGGAACCAGAATGAACCGCGAAGAACTGCCCCCGACCGCGCCCCTGGATGAACCTCTCCCGGAGGCTCACCCTCCCGGGCTAATGGCCCGTTTCCGGAACTATTTTCTGACCGGACTGATTGTCGCAGGGCCGGTCGCGATCACGCTATACCTGACCTGGTGGTTCGTGAACTGGGTCGACAATATCGTCCGGCCGTTCGTGCCCACGGCCTACCGTCCCGAAACCTATCTGCCATTCGGGCTGCCCGGCTCGGGGCTGATCGTCGCGGTGGTTGCGCTGACGCTGTTGGGCTTCCTTACCGCCAATTTGATCGGGCGGACGCTGGTCGATCTCGGCGAAAGATTGCTTGGCCGCATGCCCGTGGTGCGCGCGATCTATCGCGGCCTGAAGCAGGTGTTCGAGACGCTGTTCTCGGGCAAGGGGTCGAGCTTTCGCAAGGTCGGCCTGGTTGAATTTCCCTCGCCGGGCATGTGGTCGATCGTCCTGATCTCGCAGCCGCCGAGCGTGAACATCGCCAGCCAGCTTCCCGACCAGGAAGAGCACATCTCGGTGTTCCTGCCCTGCGCGCCGAACCCGACCACGGGTTTCTTTTTCTACGTGCCGAAGAGCAAGATCATCGAAGTCGACATGACCACCGAGGACGCCGCGACCCTGATCATGTCGGCCGGCGTGGTGCAGCCCGGCTCCGATCCGCAGAAGCGCAACGCCGCGCTGGCCGGCATGGCGAATGCGGCCCGCGTGGCGAATTCGGCCGCGCTGGCGCGGGCTCCAGCAAAGGTGAAGGTGGAGTAGGGCGCGTGACGTTCCTCCGCCGCCAACGCGAGCCTCAGGACGCTGACAGGCCGACATCATGACCAAGAAGATCGAAGGCATCATCCCGGTGATGATCACGCCGTTCACCGAAAGCGGCCAGATCGACTATCCCGGCCTGGGCCGGCTGGTGGAATGGTACATCGACCATGGTTCGGACGCGCTGTTTGCGGTCTGCCAGTCCAGCGAGATGCAGTTTCTCAGTCTCGACGAACGGGTTGAGCTCGCCGCTTTCGTCAGACAAGCCGCAGCAGGCCGTGTCCCGGTGATCGCTTCCGGTCACATCGGCGAAAGCCTGGATGACCAACTTGCCGAGCTGATCGCGATTGCCGCAACCGGAGTTGACGGCATGGTGCTCGTCACCAACCGGCTCGACGCCAAGCGGGAAGGCGGCAGCAGGTTCATCGACGATCTGACCTGGCTGCTCGATCGGCTGCCGAAGCAAATTCCGCTCGGTCTCTACGAATGCCCGGCGCCTTATCGCCGTCTGCTCACCGATGATGAACTAAAGTTCTGCGCCAATACCGGCCGCTTCGTCATCCTCAAGGACGTGTCCTGCGACCTCGAAACGGTGAGGCGCCGCGTGACGCTGACCAGGGGCACGCCGCTTGCCATCGTCAATGCCAATGCGGCGATTGCCTTTCAGGCATTGAAAGCCGGTTCACGCGGCTTCACCGGCGTATTCACGAACTTTCATCCCGATCTCTACAAATGGCTGATGACGGAGCATGCCTATCATCCGGCGCTGGCGGACGAACTTTCCGTCTACCTCGCGCTGTCGGCGATGGCCGAACCGATGGGCTATCCGAAGCTCGCAAAGCTCTACCACCAGCGCCTCGGCACGTTCTCCTGCACCGATAGCCGCGCCGTCACCTTCGATATCCGCGAGAAATTCTGGGCGCTGGATGCGCTGTTGGACAAGATCGTCGAGGGCACCGAGCACTACCGGCTTCGCCTTGCCACGGTTGCAGCGAGTTATCCGGCCCCGATCAGCGGCACCGCTTCATCGCGCTCATACAGATAGAGCAGACAGCGCAGCGCTTCACCGCGCTCGCCCTTCAGCTTTGGATTGTCCTTCATGATGCGCAGCGCCTCGTCGCGGGCTTGCGTGATGAGCTGGCCGTGCACGTCGGAGCGGGCGATGCGATAGCCGGGCAGGCCGCTCTGGCGGATGCCGAGCACATCGCCTTCGCCGCGCAGCTTGAGATCCTCCTCGGCGATCCGAAAGCCGTCGGTGGTCTCCCGGATCACCTTCAGCCGCGCCGCCGACATCTCGCCGAGCGGCTCCTTGTACAGCAACAGGCAGGTCGAGGATTCGGACCCGCGGCCGATCCGGCCGCGGAGCTGGTGTAACTGCGCGAGCCCGAAGCGTTCGGCGTTTTCGATCACCATGATGGTCGCGGCGGGGACGTCGACGCCGACTTCGACCACGGTGGTGGCGACCAGGAGCCCGATCTCGTGGGCGGCGAACTGCGCCATCACGCGATCCTTCTCCGGGCCCTTCATCTGACCATGGACCAATCCGACGCGATCGCCGAAGCGCTTCTGCAGCTTCTCGAAGCGTTCGGTTGCGTTGGTGAGATGTTCGGTACCCTCGGCCTCGGATTCCTCGACCAGTGGACAGATCCAGTAAACCAGCTTGCCGGCCTTCAGCGCGCGGCCAACGGCATCGACGACTTCATCGAGGCGGCTGGCCGGAACCGCGCGGGTGTCGATCGGCTGGCGGCCGGCCGGTTTCTCGCGCAATTCGGAGACGTCCATGTCGCCGAAATAAGTGAGTACCAGCGTGCGCGGGATCGGGGTTGCGCTCAAGACCAGCACGTCGACCGCTTCGCCCTTGTTGGTGAGCGCCAGCCGTTCGCGCACGCCGAAGCGATGCTGCTCGTCGACCACGGCCAGCGCCAGCGCCTTGAAGATCACGTCGTCCTGGATCAGCGCGTGGGTGCCGACCAGAAAATCGATTTCGCCGGCTTCGAGCTGCGCAAGTATCTCGCGCCGCTCCTTGCCCTTTTCTCGGCCGGTCAGGATCGCTACGCGCAGCCCCGCCCTTTCGGCCAGCGGTGCGATGGTCTTGATGTGCTGGCGCGCCAGGATTTCGGTCGGCGCCATCAGCGCGGCCTGCTTGCCGGCCTCGACGACCGCAGCAGCGGCGAGCAGCGCCACCACCGTCTTGCCGGACCCGACGTCGCCCTGCAGCAGCCGCAACATCCGCACCGGCTGGAGCAAATCCTCGGTGATGGCGGCGACCGCCGCGCGCTGCGAGGCGGTGAGCGCATAGGGCAACGCATCGATGATCTTGTGGCGCAGGTGGCCGTCGCCGGCGTTGCGGTCGCCGGCCGGACGCCGTAGTTGCGCGCGCACCAGCGCCAGCGCCAGTTGGCCGGCGAATAGCTCGTCGAAGGCGAGCCGCGACCAGAACGGTCCGTCCGGCAAAATGTCCGTGAGTTCGACCGGCACATGCACACGGGTGAGCGCCTCCCGGACGGGTGGAAACTTGCAGCGACGGATCACTTCCGGGCTGATCCACTCCGGCAGTTCCGGCAACTTCTGTAGCGCCTGCGCGATCGCCCGGCGCAGCGAACCCAGCGCGAGGCCTTCAGTCAGGGGGTAGACCGGATCGATGCCGCTCAATTTTGAAAACGCCGCTTCGTCGACGACGCGGTCGGGATGCACGATCTGCGGGATGCCATCATACATCTGCAGCGTGCCGGAAACGTATCGCTTCTCGCCGACCGGCAGCAGTTTTTCAATATAGCCCGGCTTGGCGCGGAAAAACGTCAGCACCACGTCGCCGGTATCATCGCTAGCGTAGACGAGATAGGGCGCGCGGGCACTGCGCGGCGGAGGCGGCCGGTGATGGTCCACGGTGACCTCCAGCGTCACCACGGTTCCCTGCACCGCCTCGCGAATCTTCGGCCGCGCCCGGCGGTCGATCACGCTGGCCGGCAGGTGCAGCAAGAGATCGACCAGCCGCGGCGTCTCATCGCGCCCGAGCAGATAGCGCAACAGCTTGTCCTGCTTCGGCCCGACGCCCGGCAGGCTCGTGACCGGCGCAAACAAGGGATTGAGCAGGGTGGGGCGCATCAGCTCTCTCATCGCACATCGTGCGTCATGCGCGGGCTTACCGCCTTCGCCAAGGCTTCGGCGGCCGAGCACGCTCCTGGCCCGGCGAAGCCTTGGCGGAGACGGGATCCGCGCATCCATCACTCTTCAAAAGATGATGGATTGCCGGGTCAAGCCCGGCAATGACACCGTAGTAGTAATTCACGGAACTGTTGGGGCTGACATTCGTCACCTCGACCGCTATATCAACCCGGCCCGGCACGTCCGGGCTTTTGGCGTTCGGATGGGACCAGAGAAATGACGGGATTGACACGATCGAGCGGTGGCCTCGATGACCGCCGCAAGCGGCTTTTGTTTCGCTGCTGGCATCGCGGCACCCGTGAGATGGACCTCATCCTCGGGCGCTTTGCGGATGCCGAGATATCGGGCATGCGCGATGACGAGCTGACCGAGTTGGAACGCCTGATCGAGGTGCCTGATCCCGATCTGTATGCCGCGCTGACCGGCGGCACGCCACTCGATCCGGAATATGCGACCGTGCTGTTCGATCGCATCAAGGCATTTCGCGCCGTGGATCACGACGCATGAAGGCGCCCGTCAAATCGCCCGCCGCGCTGCTGGCCCCCGGCCGGGCGCTAACCTTTGCCAATGTCGCCGAGGGCGCGGAGGGGCTGGTCGTATCCGACCTCGCGCGCGCGGTCGCGGCCAGGCCGAAACCGCCGGCTGTGAGCCTTGCCGTGGTCTGCCGCGACGGCCCGCGCATGCAGCAATTGGCGCGGGCGCTGGAGTTCTTCGCGCCCGATCTGCCGGTGATGCAGTTTCCGGCCTGGGATTGCCAGCCCTATGACCGGGTGTCGCCGCATGGCGGCGTCCTGGCGCAGCGCCTGACGACGCTGGCGCGGCTGTCGCGCCTGCAGGGCAGCGACAAGCCGCTGATCGTGCTGACGACGGTAAACGCCATCGTGCAGCGCGTGCCGGCGCGCGAGGTGGTGGCGGCGCAGGCGCTGTCGGTTGCGCCCGGCCATGTCGTGCCTATGGATTCGATCGTCGCCTGGCTGGAGCACAACGGCTATAACCGCTCCTCGACCGTGCGCGAGCCCGGCGAATATGCCGTGCGGGGCGGCATCCTCGATCTGTTTCCGGCGGGGCTCGATCAGCCGGTGCGGTTCGACTTCTTTGGCGACTCCCTGGAATCGATCCGGACGTTTGATGCCGAAACCCAGCGCACGCTTCTCGACATGCGCGCGCTCGATCTGGTGCCGATCTCTGAATTCCAACTCGTCACCGAAACTATCCGCCGCTTCCGCATGGGCTATGTCGCGACCTTCGGTGCACCCGAGCGTGACGATCCGCTCTATGAAGCCGTCAGCGAAGGACGCCGCCATCCCGGCATGGAGCATTGGCTGCCGCTGTTCCAGGAGCGGATGGATACGCTATTCGACTATCTCGACGGCGCGCCGGTCGCGATCGAACCGCAAGGCGAGGACGCCGCGCGCGAACGTTTCAAGCAGATCGCGGACTACTACGAGGCACGGCGCGAGGCGCTGGAGCATCCGGGGTCAGGCGCGATCTACAAGCCGTTGCCGCCTGACCGGCTCTATCTGACGGAAACGGAGTGGACGACGCGGCTGGGCGACGCCGCGGTGGCGCGGCTGACGCCGTTTGCCGTGCCGGAGGGCACCGGCGACGTGTTCGACGCCGGTGCGCGGCAGGGCCGCAATTTCACGCCCGAGCGTGCCGATACCTCCGTCAACGTGTTCGAAGCGGTCGTGGCGCATGTGCTGGCCTTGCAGGCGCAGCGCAAGAAGGTGGTGATCGCGCTGTGGAGCGAAGGCTCGCGCGACCGCATGGCCAGCATGCTGCGGGATCACAAGCTCGCCAATATCACCAGCGTCAACACCTGGCGTACCGTGCAGGCAACGCCGCGCAACGAGGCCATGCTGGCGGTGGTCGGCATGGAAAGCGGTTTCGAGACCGATGAATTCGCCGTCATCAGCGAGCAGGACATTCTCGGCGACCGCCTGGTGCGCCAGCGCAAAACAAGCCGCAAGCTCGACAACTTCATTTCCGAAGTCACGAGCCTTTCGACCGGCGACCTCGTGGTCCATGTCGAGCACGGCATCGGGCGCTTTGTCGGCTTGCAGACGATCGAGGTCGGTGGCGCGCCGCATGATTGCCTCGAGCTGCATTATGCCGCCGAAACAAAGCTGTTCCTGCCAGTCGAGAACATCGAGCTGCTGTCGCGCTACGGCTCCGATCACGCCAATGTGGAGCTGGACCGGCTGGGTGGCGGCGGCTGGCAGGCCCGCAAGGCCAAGCTGAAGAACCGGATTCGCGAGATCGCCGGCGAACTGATCAAGATCGCGGCCGAACGGCAACTGCACGAAGCGCCGAAAATGCCGGTGCAGCCGCATGTCTATGACGAATTCTGTGCGCGCTTCCCTTACGAGGAGACTGAGGACCAGCTTGGCGCCATTACATCCACACTGAAAGACCTTGAAACCGGCCGTCCCATGGACCGGCTGATCTGCGGCGACGTCGGCTTCGGCAAAACCGAGGTGGCGTTGCGCGCGGCGTTCGCGGTCGCGCTGGAAGGCAAGCAGGTCGCCGTCGTCGTGCCGACCACGCTGCTTGCCCGCCAGCACAGCAAGAATTTTGCCGAACGTTTTCGCGGCTTTCCAGTCAATGTCGCGCAGGCCTCCCGGCTGATCCCGGCCAAGGAACTGACGCAGGTCAAGAAGGGGCTGGCCGAAGGCCATGTCGATATCGTGGTCGGCACGCATGCGCTGCTCGGCAAATCGATCAAGTTCCGCGATCTGGGCCTTTTGATCGTCGACGAGGAGCAGCACTTTGGCGTCAGCCACAAGGAAAAGCTGAAGCAGTTGCGGGCGCAGGTGCATGTGCTGACACTGAGCGCTACGCCGATCCCGCGGACGCTGCAGCTAGCGCTGACCGGCGTGCGTGATCTTTCGATTATCGCCTCACCCCCGGTCGATCGCCTCGCGGTGCGCACCTTCGTGGCGCCGCACGATCCCCTGATGATCCGCGAGGCGCTGCTGCGCGAGCGCTACCGCGGCGGACAGGCGTTCTACGTGGTGCCGCGGATCGAGGACCTCGCCGGCGTCAAGGACTTCCTCGACAAGAACGTGCCGGAGATGAAGGTTGCAGTCGCGCATGGCCAGATGGCGCCGACCATGATCGAGGACATCATGTCGGCGTTCTACGACGGCAAGTACGATATCCTGCTCTCGACCACGATCATCGAGTCCGGCCTCGACATTCCGAACGCCAATACGCTGATCGTGCATCGCGCCGACATGTTCGGGCTCGCACAGCTCTATCAGTTGCGCGGCCGGGTGGGGCGCTCGAAGCTCCGCGCCTACGCGCTGTTCGCGTTGCCGGCACAGCAGAAGATCACCGCGCAGGCTGAACGGCGGCTGAAGGTGCTGCAGTCACTGGAAACGCTGGGCGCGGGTTTCCAGCTCGCATCGCACGATCTCGATATCCGCGGCGCCGGCAATCTGCTCGGCGAAGAACAATCCGGTCACATCAAGGAAGTTGGCTTCGAGCTCTATCAATCGATGCTGGAGGAGGCGATCCTCAATCTCAAGGCCGGCGTCGCCGAGCCCGCCGCGGACCGCTGGTCGCCGCAGATCACCATCGGCATGCCGGTGCTGATCCCCGAGGATTACGTCAACGATCTCTCGGTGCGGCTGTCGCTGTACCGGCGGCTCGCCGATCTCGACACCGACGAGGAGATCGACAATTTCGCCGCCGAGATGCGCGACCGTTTCGGCGTGCTGCCGGACGAAGTCCGCTATCTCTTCAAGGTCGCCGCGATCAAGGCGTATTGCCGGCGAGCCAATGTCGAGAAGGTCGACGCCGGTCCGAAGGGCGCGGTGATCTCGTTCCGCGACAACAGCTTTGCCCAGCCGGATCGCCTCGTCGCCTTCATCCGTCAGCACGGCCAGGCCGCGAAGGTGCGGCCGGACATGAAGGTGGTATTCCTGCAGCAATGGAAGACGCCGGAAGAGCGGCTGATGGGTACAACCGAGATCTTGCGCCAGCTCGCCAATCTCGCGGAGAGCAAAAAGGCGGCGTGAAACGCGTCGATCCATCCCCCGTCATTGCGAGGAGCGAAAGCGACGAAGCAATCCATGCCTACCGCATATGCGGAGAGATGGATTGCTTCGCTTCGCTCGCAATGACGGCGAGGCTCTACGACGCCGCCCGTTGCGCCTCGTCCTGCAGCCGCGATCGCAGCGACTTTGCGGAATCCTTCGGCAGCAGCGTTGCCACCGTCACGGTTGGCTCCGACCGTGCGTCGCGCTGGCCATGGCTGGTATGGCGCATCACGCTTGACAACCGCCGCGCGATGGCGTGAGCCGACTTCAGGTCGGCTTCGGCAAAGACAACGACGACTGAGCCGTCTTCCTGGGTGGCGCCGAAATCCATTTGCCGCATCAGGCGGCTGATGATCCGCGCGCCGTCGAATTGCGCGCGGGGATGGTCGGGATCGAACGCAAAGCGTGCCACCGACAATCCGCCGCCGCGTTGCTGCGTCTGGTAGATGGCGCTGGCAAAGTCGCGCTCGAAGGCTTCCGGGGTGAGCAGACCAGTGCGCGCGTCGATCAGGCCATCCGCGTCGATGGCTTTCAGTGTGCGGCTGAGATGCGCTTCGAAGGCGTGCTGGCGGATCAGCGGCAGCGCGATCGCTGCCACCCGGGCGGCGTCGCGGGAGATGATCTCGAGGTTTGACAAATCATAGGCCGGCGCCAGATCGGCTGCCGTCACGACGACGGGAAGATTGCGGAAGCGTGCATCCTCCGTCAGCACGGTGAGGAAGGCATCGACGACGCGGAGGCTAAATCCTTCGCCGAGCACGATGCCGTCGATATCTCTGGCGTTCAGATGCTTCGCAGCCGCCTCGATCGAAAGCGCGCCGACCACGCCGGTGCGCTCGCCAAGCGCGACCGACAGCGCGGGATAGGCGCCGCCGCGGCCGATCAGCAGCACGGTAGCGTCGCGCGCCGGATCGATATGCGACAACGCCATCGGCGCCGTCGGTACCAGCCGGCGCATCACCGTTGCATGCAATGACCGCACGCGCAGGGCGGCGCGCAGGCGAGCCGCCAGCCGGTCGGAGCCGCCTCGTTGGGCGTGTGGGACTTGGCTCTGAAAGAAGGGAATGACGTTGTCCGGAACAGGAATCTGCGGATCGACCGCGATCAGCGGCAGGTAGGGCTGACGCGCTGCGACCCGCACGGCCAGCTCCGCCAATCCGGCTGCGTCGGTGCCGGAGGTTTCGGCCAGCACGGCCGCCGGTTGCACCTGCTCGACCGCGCGCGCCGCATCCGTCCACCCGGTATCGACCACCGGAAACAGTCTCGCGACGTCGAGCGTGGCGGCAAAGGACGGCCGTTTCGCGGTCGATACGACGAGGATCGGACCTTGCTGGGACATCTGAGAACTCGGATCAGGCGAGCAATTTGAGCCGCGATCCTAGTTTGTGGCGCTTAATGTGGCGTCAACGGGCGCCCGCCAGCGGCTTCTCAGGCGGCGTTGCTCCGATCCCGAAATGCTTCCACCATCAAGGGGTTAAGGCCGAGTTCTGTCAGCGCGTCTCGGGCACGGGCGTTGTCGAGCGCACGGCCGGCAAGCCGGTGGCCGCTGAGGCGGTCCGGCAGCGCGGTCAGCAGCGCGCCCTGACCGAGCCGGCGCGCCCACTCCTGAAGGTCCTGCGCCAGGAATCGGTAGCCGCCGACGGCCATGACGCCGGACGGCGGCGCGGTGATATTGACCGCACCTGTGACGCGGTCGAGCCGCGCCGCGTAATCCGTATCCACATAGTCGCGCGGCGGCGACGCGATCAGGGAGTCGCTCGGCGGAGGAGGAGGTGCATAGGCCGCGACCGGCACCATCGGTCCGCGTAGTCCCAACGTGCCGCGCGGCGTCAGCAGGATCTCGCCCGCGATCGATGATCCCGGCAAATCGCGCGGCGCTCCGTGCGGGCCGGGCTTGATCAGAGCCGGCGAGCCGTCTTCCGCGATCCGTCGGGCACCAAACAATCCGGCCTCGCCGAACAGATACACATCCGTCAGCGTCGCCTGTTGCGCGGCCCAGCACGCGCTGGAGCCGACCTGCTCCGGGGTACGCCACAGGCCGATGACATTGCGCAGGCTCGCCATCCGCGCGCCGAGGTCCAGTTCGTCCAGCCGCAGCGCCAGTTGGGCAGGTGCGATCAGCGTGTCGCAGGCCTGCTCGTTGAGCTGCTGCTCCAGCACCTCGTCGTCGAACGGATGGTGCAACGCCAGTGTTCCGCCCGACAGCAGCCAGATCGCCAGCGACGAGGCGAGGCCGGCAAATGACATCGGCGAGAAGGCAGACAGGATGATTGCGCCCTGCGGCACGTCGCTTTCGAGCGACATGGCAAGCCCGCCGGCGATCAGGCCGAGATGGGCGCGCGGGACCGGCCGGAAGCCGTCCGAGGTGACGTCGAAGGAAATCAGCGCCGCTTTGCGGCCGTCCTGGATCACGGCGCGCGTGGTCGGGGATTCCCGGAAGATGGCGTTGTCGAGTGAGGCCATGCCCTCGGGCAGGTCGCCGCCGAAGCCGCAGACATGGCGGATCGAGAACGCTTCTGCGGCAGCGTTCATGGCGAGATCCGAGTAGATCACGCCATCGATTCTGCCTGAGGTCACGATCGCCCGGGCGGCGGTGCGGTTGAGCGCCATGGTCAATTCCGACTGCCGCCAGAGCAGCGGCAGCACCGCGACGACGAGGCCGGCGCGGAAGGCGGCAAGCACGGTGAGTGCGAATTCGATGGTGTTGGGCAGCTGAACCGCGATCACCGAATTGGACGGCAAGCCGGATTCGATGAAGTGCGCGGCCAGCGACGAGATCATGCGGTCGGCCTGCGCGAAGGTAAGACGCTTCGGCGGCTGGCCGGTGATGCGCTGCTTGTTGGGGGGATCGACCAGCGCCAGCGCGTCCGGCTGCCGTGCCAGGTTCCGTTTGAACAACGTATCGAGCGTTGGCGAAGCGGTGGGCTGGGTCACGGCGTTACTTCGGCTCTGTCGCGGAGGTTGGATCGCTTTGGCGAGTTCACTTCATTTCCGGCTTCTGCCACCAGGTTTCCGGCAGATAGCCCGTCAACGCGGTCGCTGTAGGTTGTTCTATCCGATTCCACCGCGCAATCCATTGCTCCTGCACGTTAAACACTGGAATTGCGTAGAAGCCCGACATCAGGACGCGGTCGAGCGCCCGCACCGCGGAGACGAAAGCCGGGCGTTCGCGTGCCTCGAGCAGGGCAGCGATCATGGCGTCGATCGCGGGCTCCTTGGCGCCCATGTAATTCCGAGTGCCGGGAATGTCGGCGGCCTGGGTGCCCCAGTAGAAGGACTGCTCGTTGCCGGGGGATAGCGACTGGTCCCAGCGGTTCTGCAGCATGTCGAACTCGTAGCCGAGCCGGCGCTGGTCGAACTGCACGGGATCGACCGTGCGGACGCTAGCTTCGATGCCGGCGCGCTTGAGGTCGCGCTGATAGGACAGCGCAATCCGCTCCTGGTCGCGCGTCGTCACCAGGATTTCGAAAGTGAGAGGGGTCCTCGACGAACGCTGCCGCAGTATGGGTCCGTCGAGATCGTAGCCGGCTTCCGACAGCAATTTGAGTGCGCTGCGCAGGGTTGTTCGATCGCGGCCCGATCCGTCGGTGATGGGCAGGCGGTACGTGCCATCGAGAATATCCGGCCGGATCCGTTCGGCGAATGGCTTCAAGAGTTCGCGCTCGTGCTCGTCGGCCGGGCGGGCATAGGCGGATAGTTCGGACCCTGCGAAGAAGCCTGCCGCGCGCGCATAGAGTCCGAAAAAGTAATTGCGGTTGATCCATTCGAAATCGAACAGCAGCATCAGGGCTTGCCGCACCCGGATGTCTGAAAACACCGGACGCCGCGTGTTGAACACCAGGAATTCCGAGGGTTGCGGCATTCCGGTCTTGATGGTGTCGCGGATCACTTCGCCGCTGCGGGCGGCCGGAAAATCGTAGCCCTCATGCCAGCGCAGCGGCTCATGCTCGACGCGAAAATCATAGAGACCGCGCTTGAATGCCTCGAACTGGCCGTTCGCCTCGCGATAGAAGTCGATCCTGATCTCGTCGAAGTTCCACAATCCCCGATTCACCGGCAGGTCGCGACCCCAGTAGTCGGGATCGCGGGTCAGCGTGACGCTGGCGCCCGGCTTGACGGCGGTGACGCGATAGGGGCCGGAACCAACCGGTCCGGTCATCGTGGTTTCCTCGAACGTCGCCGGATCGACGGCGTGCTGCGGCAAGACCGGCATCAGCCCGAGGATCAGCGGCAGCTCGCGGTCGTTGGCGCCACCGAAATCGAACCGTACGGTGAGCGGATCGGGCGCTTCGGCCCTTACGACTTTGGAATAATACTGGCGGTGATTGGGGCGACCCTTGTCGCGCAGCAAGGCCCACGAAAACAGGACGTCCTTTGCCGTGACCGGCTTGCCGTCGGCGAAGCGCGCTTTGGAGTCGAGGTGGAAGGTGACGTAGCTGCGCGCGTCATCGGTCTCGACGGTTCTGGCCAGCAAGCCGTAGAGCGTGAAAGCCTCGTCATTGCCGCGCGCCATCAAGCTCTCGACCACGAAGCCCCTGATCTGCTGAACCGCGAGGCCGCGGACGATCAGGGGGTTGAGGCTGTCGAAGGTTCCGAGGGCGCCCCAGATCAGCCGTCCGCCCTTCGGCGCTTCGAGATTGGCGTAGGGCATATGCGTGAAACCGGGGGGAAGAGCAGGCGCGCCGTGCATCGCCAGCGCGTGGCTTTCGGCCGCCTTGCTTTCGTGGAACGGCGCCAGCGCCGTCATTGCCAGCGCAAGGGCAATGCCGGCGAGCACACGCAGGGGGATACGACCGGAGCGGGTCATAGGCGGGTAGGGATCTGATTCGAAAATACGCACGAAGAAAGCTTTACCATAGGCTTCGGCCTCGGCCTGCGAGGAACACCCAAAGATGCTTGTCGGCATTGATCTTTTCGTCTGCCGCTGTATTGAAGGCGGGCAGTTGATGACGGCGGGAACGCCTGTCACGTATCCGCCTCAATTGCCAACGAGACAGCCGCCCCAGCGCGGCTTGGTGTCGGTGCCTGTAGCGGTTTCGGGCGCTCCGGTTCAGAAAGGGTTTTCCGCAATGAATTTCCGTATCTTGGCCGCGTCGATTCGGCCGCGTGGGCAGGTCTTGGCCCTGTTGGCGGCGTCGGCATTGTCGGCAACGTTGATCGCGTCGGGCGCGCACGCCCAGCAGCCCGCGCCGGCGCCGGGCGCCCCGAAGGCTACTCCTGCCCCCGCGCCTGCCGCTCCGAAGGCGCCTCCGAAGGCTGCTCCCAAGGGTCCCGCCGGTGCTCCCGCGGCGCAGGCGCCTCCGGCTGGCGCTCCCGCCGGCGCGCCCCCGCCACAGGAGCAGCAGGTCCAGCTAATCTACGCGCCCTGGACCAAGTTCTGCCTTAAGGGCCAGGAAGCCGGCGCCAAGCAGGTTTGCTTCACCGGCAAGGACGGCCGCATCGAGTCGGGCCAACCAGTCATCGCCGCCGTCATCATCGAGCCGGAAGGCGAGCCGAAGAAGCTCCTGCGCGTGACCTTGCCGCTCGGCATGCAGCTCGTGCACGGAACCCGGATCATCGTTGATAACAATCCGCCGCAGCAGGGCCCCTATGTGATCTGCTTCCAGAACGGCTGCATGTCGGACTACGAAGCAACGCCCGAGCTGATCGCCAACTTGAAGAAGGGCCAAAACCTCGTCGTTCAGGCGATCAATTCCAACGGCGCGCCGCTGACGCTGCCGCTGCCGCTGGCCGGTGAATTCGCCAAGGCCTATGACGGTCCGCCGACCGATCCGAAGCAGTTCGAGGAAAACCAGAAGAAGCTGCAGGAAGAGCTGCAGAAGCGCGCTGAAGAGCAGCGCAAGAAGCTGGAGGGCACCCAGCCGGGCGGCGCCACTGCAAATCCGGCGGCGAAGTAACAGCCGCGCCATTGATAAAACAAAAAGGCGCCCGACCAGGGCGCCTTTTTCGTTGCGGCAGAGGTTGCTAGTTCAGCGACGGATTGCGCGGGCGGTAGCCGCCGGACTTGTCCTTCACGAAGATCTCGGCCACCTGCGAGTGCCGGATCGGCTCGCCGGAATCATCAGGCAGCAGATTTTGCTCGGAGACGTAGGCGACGTATTCGGACTCCGAGTTTTCCGCGAGCAGGTGATAGAACGGCTGATCCTTGTGGGGCCGAACCTCCTCGGGGATCGACAACCACCACTCCTCGGTGTTGTTGAATTCCGGATCAATATCGAAAATCACGCCCCGGAATGAAAACACCCGGTGGCGGACGATCTGGCCGATCTGAAATTTGGCGGTGCGCGCTTTGATCATGTCCCGTCGAATAGACCATGATTGTGGCCGATGCTAGGGGCAATAGGACGAATTAACCTTTACGCGTGGTGGCCATATCCGGTGCCATCCCCCCAAAATCACTGACGAAAAGACGCTGTCCTAGATGGTCGACATCCTCAACCTCGCGCTTCCCTATTTTGGCCTGATCTTCATCGGCTTTGTCTGCGGCAAGACCAGGAAGCTGCCGGAATCGGGCCTCGCCTGGATGAACTTCTTTCTGCTCTACGTCTCACTGCCGGCCCTGCTATTCCGCATCATGTCGGAGACGCCATTTTCCGAACTGAACAACCCGCCATTCCTGATCGCGACCACGCTGGCGACCGTGAGCGCCTTCGTGCTTGCCATGGTGACAGGCCGCATCATCGGCGAACTGTCGCTGCGCAAGGCGACGATGGCGGGCCTCGCCGGCGCTTACGGCAATATCGGCTATATGGGCCCCGGGCTGGCGCTGGCGGTGCTCGGAGCCAAGGCAGCGGCGCCGACCGCGCTGATCTTCTGCTGCGACAGCATTTTCCTGTTCACGATCGTGCCGCTATTGATGGCGCTGAGCGATCGCAAGCATCCGTCGTTCCTGCATGCCATTGGCATCGCCGCGAGGCAGATCGTGCTCAATCCGCTGATCATGTCGGCCGCCGCGGGGGCGCTCGTCGCGGCGTTGCACATTCAAGTGCCGGTTGCCGTCGACAGGACCCTGCTGTTTCTCCAGAACGCGGCGGCACCGACGGCGCTGTTCGTGCTGGGCGTTACCGTGGCACTGCGCCCGTTCGACCGGGTGCCCTGGGAAGTGCCTGGCGTGATCGCGATCAAGCTCCTGATCCATCCGCTTATCGTATTCGGGCTGATGCTGCTGTTCGGCCCGTTCGCGCAGCCCTGGGCCGCGACCGCCGTCCTGATGGCCGCGCTGCCGCCGGCGCTGAACGTGTTCGTGATCGCCCGGCAGAACAACACCTGGATCGAGCCGGCGTCAGTGGCTGTCCTGATCGGAACCTTCGCCTCCGTGGTCACGCTGACGAGCGTGATGTGGTTCATCCAGAGCGGACGGCTGGTGTTTCCGTAAGTGTGGCGCGGAGATACAAAATCGCGAAAACAACCCCATGCAAAGTAGAGTTGGGCTAGGTCGCAGCCCTCACGCGGGCGTCCGGAGCTAGCTTACGCGCTTCCAGGTCGGCGCCAGCCCCTCGCGCATGGCTAGCCGGCGCAGCGGGCCGAACGAGCCGAGCAGGTGCATGCCGGCCGCGCGCAGCGATTGCATGGGCAGGAAATCGCTGAGCAGGGAACGGTTGGCGACATCAATCGCGATCAGCCGGCTCGCGACGTCGGCGCGGCGGGCGGATTGATAGCGCGCCAGCACCGCCGGTGACCCCGGATCCTCGCCGAGCGAGATCGCATTGCCGGCGATGTCGGCGATATCAGCCGCATCGCGCAATCCCATGTTGAGGCCTTGCGCACCGATCGGCGGCACGACGTGGGCGGATTCACCGACAAGCGCGACGCGATGGCTGGCGAATTGCTCGGGACGCTCGATCGTCAGCGGAAACAGGTTGCGCCCGGCTTCGACCTGGACACTGCCGAGAATGGAGTGGGACTGCCTTTCCGCGGCTTCCGACAATTCCTCATCGCTGAGCGACATCAGCCGCTCCGCTTCCCTGGTTTCCGAAACCCACACCACGCTGCAGCGGTTGCCGGGCAGGGGCACGAATACGCATGGTCCTTGCGCGGTATGAAACTCGGTGGAGATGCCGTTGTGCGGTCGAGAATGAGAGATGTTGAAGGTCAACGCCGACTGGTGCAGGTCGCGGCGGCTGGTCTTGATGCCGGCCGCCTCGCGGGACGGTGATTGCCGACCATCTGCGCCGATCACGAGCCGCACGGAAAGTTGCTCGCCCTTGCCGGTACGGATGGCGACGGTCGCATCCTGCGGGTCGATCGCGGCGGCCTCATCGTCAAATCGAGTCAAATTGGAAAGTTCGGCGGCGCGCTCTTCGAGCGCAACCATTAACGATCGGTTGTCGATGTTGTAGCCGAACTGTTCGAGACCGATCTCGTCCGAGGAAAACCGCACCTCGGGCGCGCGGATCAGCCGGTCAGTGTCATCAACGAGGCGCATGGTCCGCAAGGCGGCGGCCTTGTCCCGGCAGCGCGGCCAGACCTCGAGACGTTCGAGCAACTCGGTGGAAGCCCCCAATAGGGCCGTGGTGCGGTTGTCCGCATAGGGCGCGCGGCGGGCAAGCAGGGCGGTTTTCGCGCCGGTAACGGCCAGCGCGACGGCCGCGGTCAGGCCCGCTGGCCCGCCGCCGATCACGGCAGCGTCATAAACTTGCGATGCACCATTCATAGCGGGACAATTGACGCTCGGCCCCGTATTTTCAAGCCATCAACCGGCCGAAATGTTTCCGCTCAAACACGTGGCGGAACGCCGCAAAGCGCTGATATGCAAATCGGGGCGATTCCTGATAGCACTGCCGGAGCAATGGACCAGACCACAGAGCCAGATTCCGTCCCATCGACCAGCCGAATGCGGACAGCAGCATTCGCCGTGCATGTCTTCACGGCGATGGGGGCGGGCATCGCGTTGCTCGCGATGCTGGAGGCCGTGCGCGGGCATTGGGCCAACATGTTCGGCTGGCTTGGCGTCGCCCTGATCATCGATGCCATCGACGGGCCGCTGGCGCGAAAGTTGGACGTCGTGCGGCTGCAGCCGAACTGGTCGGGCGAGGTGCTCGATCTCGTGGTCGATTTCGTGACCTACGTCTTCGTGCCGGCCTATGCCATCACCGCGAGCGGGATGCTGCTGCCGGAGGTGGCGCCGCTGCTTGGCATCGGCATCATGGTTTCCGGTGCGCTCTATTTCGCCGACCGGCGCATGAAGGCGTCTGACAACCACTTCCGCGGCTTTCCGGCGCTGTGGAACGCGGCGGCGTTTTATTTGTTCTTGCTGCACCTGCCGCCGATACTTTCCACTCTCGGAATCGCAATCCTGATCGCCCTCACATTCGCCCCGTTTCATGTGCTGCATCCGATCCGGGTGGTGCGACTACGCTGGCTGACCCTCTGGCTGATGGCCATTGGAGCCGTGCTGGCGATCTATACGCTCATCTGCGATTTCAATGTGGGCGCTCCCATCGTCGCCGCGCTTTGCGCCATTGCGGCTTACGTAATAGGAAGTGACGCCGTGATCCGGCAAATCAAGTCGTTCAAGGCATGATGGAATTATTGACTAGCCCGGAAGCCTGGGCGGCGCTGCTGACGTTGACGGCGCTGGAAATCGTGCTCGGCATCGACAACGTCATTTTCATCTCCGTGATCGTCTCGCGCCTTCCGGCGGCGCAGGCCAAACGGGCGCGCCAGATCGGCCTGTTGCTGGCGCTGGTGTTCCGCATCGTGCTGCTCACTCTGCTGGTGTGGCTGATCGGCCTGACGGAGCCGGTGATCACGGTACGAAATGTCGAACTGTCCTGGCGGGACATCATCCTGATTGCCGGCGGAGCCTTCCTGATCGCGAAGGCGACGCATGAAATTCATGGCGAGGTCGAGGCGAGCGATAGCGAGCCCAATGCCGAACCTAGAGCCAGCGTATTCTTCTGGGCAATCATGCAGATCATCGTCATAGACATCGTGTTCTCGCTGGACTCGATCATCACCGCGATCGGCATGGCGCAGGATCTGGAGATCATGATCGCCGCCGTCGTGATCGCATGCGTCGTCATGTACGTCTCGTCGGGCCCGGTGGCCCGGTTCGTGGCCAATCACCCGACCACCAAAATGCTGGCATTGGCGTTCCTGGTGCTGATCGGCGTGGCGCTGGTCGCCGATGGATTCAAATTCCATATCCCGCGCGGCTACATCTATTTTGCCATGTTGTTCGCAGCCGCTGTCGAAATGTTCAATGTGCTCGCCAGGCGCAACCGCCGAAAAGCAGCCGCCAAATAGGCGTTTTCGACCGATCAGTTGACAAGTCGACGGCGATGGCTTTCGTTTCGCTTGGTAGTTGGGGCGTTCAGCAAATACCGGAGGAGAGAGTGTCATGACCAAGGCTGTGCGCGTGCACAAGGTGGGGGGACCGGAAGCCCTGGTATACGAGGACGTCGAAGTCCCGGCGCCGGGGCCGGGCGAGGTTCGCCTCCGCCAGCATGCCGTTGGACTCAACTTCATCGACGTCTATTTCCGCACCGGCCTCTACAAGGCCCCCGGGTTGCCGTTCATTGCCGGCAATGAGGCCGCCGGCGAGGTTGTGGCGGTAGGCCCGGGCGTCACCAATTTTCATCCCGGCGACCGCGTCGCCTACTATTTCACGCTCGGCGGCTACGCCTCGGAGCGGGTGATCCCGGCGGACAAGCTGGTCAAGCTGCCCGACCACATCACCTATGAGCAGGGCGCGGTCCTGATGTTGAAGGGGCTGACGGTCTGGTACCTCCTGCACAAGACCTTCAAGGTCGAACCCGGCCATCGCGTGCTGATCCATGCCGCGGCCGGCGGCATCGGTTTGTTGGCCTGCCAATGGGCGAAGGCGCTCGGCGCGCATGTGATCGGCACCGTCGGCTCCAAGGCCAAGGCCGACCTCGCGCTCGCCAATGGCTGCGACCACGTCATCCTCTATAACGAAGAGGACTTCGTCGCCCGCGTGAAACAGATCAGCCGCAACGAGCTCTGCGACGTCGTCTATGACGGCGTCGGCAAGACCACCTTCCCGGGCTCGCTGTCGTGCTTGCGGCCACGTGGTCTGTTCGTCAGCTTCGGCAATGCCTCCGGTCCGGTGCCGCCGTTCCCGCTCGCCGAGCTCAACAATCACGGCTCGCTGTTTGCGACCCGGCCGAAGCTCAATGACTATGTCAGCACCCGCAAGGACCTGCTCGAAGGCGCCGACACACTGTTCGCCGCCGTCATCAACGGCAAGCTTCACGTGCCGATCAATCATGCCTACGCGCTGAAGGACGCGGCGAAGGCGCATACCGAGCTGGAGAGCCGCGCGACGACGGGCGCGGCGATCTTAAGGCCGTAAGCCGAGCCGTCATTGCGAGGAGCGATAGCGACGAAGCAATCCATTCCTCCACCGTGGAAGTATGGATTGCTTCGCTTCGCTCGCAATTGTCGATGTTCACTAATTCGCTGATTGGATCGCGGTGGTCTTGGTAGCGGCGAAGGCCTTGGGAGTTTGCCCTGCCAAGGCCTGATG